>JBPCSC010000049.1:0-8374 GCA_051007495.1 Methylococcaceae bacterium
TGCCAGCCAATCTCAGGCCAGAAACTGCGCGGCTACGGTTATTGATTTGCTCCGGGGCCACCCTCCTGCGCCTCCTTCACTTATCAATCACTGTTACAGCCTGATCTCCCCAGACGAAGCCATCTCACTGACCGGGGTTTATGAGTATTCAGGCAAGGAGAAACAACTGATCACCACGGCATCTGGCCAGACCTCAGCCGACGGCGACCGCCGTGCCGAGGCCCGCTACGCACGCAGTTGGTACGAAACCTTGAACCAGTCGTTGTTTGCGGAGTGACGCTCAGCGGTTTAACACGCTGATGTTTGGGAATCGGTGGCTGTAATCCTTGGGTGTTTGCGCCAGACGGGCAGCCAAAGAGCGGGCAATATGAAAGTAACTACGTGCTACGGTTCCGCCTGGATCAGCTATGACACTGGGGTTTCCGCCATCAGCATTCAAACGAATACCGATATCCAAAGGCAAAGCCCCCAACAAAGGCACACCGGATTGCTCCGCCATGCGCTGCCCACCTCCTGTTCCGAATATAGGCTCCATGTGGCCGCACTGGCTACATACATGCTGGCTCATGTTTTCGATAATGCCTAAAACCTTGATATTCACCTTTTCAAACATATTGAGTCCTCTGCGGGCATCCAGCAAAGCAATATCTTGAGGCGTGGTCACTATAACTGCACCCGACACTGGAATTTGTTGCGCCATGGTGAGCTGTATATCTCCGGTGCCCGGCGGCATATCAATAATCAGATAGTCCAGATTATCCCAGCGCGTTTCTTTTAATAACTGCTGCAAGGCACTGGTCACCATGGGGCCGCGCCAGATCATGGGTGTGTCTTCTTCTACCAGATAACCTATGGACATGGATTGCAGACCATGCGCCATCATCGGGCTCATGGTTTTGCCGTCGTTGTCGGGCCTGCCTGTGATGCCCAGCATCAGCGGTTGACTGGGTCCGTATATGTCGGCATCCAGCAACCCAACCCTCGCCCCGTCGGCGTGTAAGGCTAAAGCCAGATTGACCGCCGTGGTAGATTTCCCCACTCCGCCTTTGCCTGAAGCTACGGCGATGATGTTGCGGATTCCTGGCATGGGTTTCAGATTTTTCTGCACCGAATGAGCAACGATTGAGGTTTCAATCTCAACCCGCACCGGGCCTGCTGCGCCTTCAGTGTTCAGTTGTTCGACAACGCGTGCTGTCAACTCATCGTGATAACCGGCAGCCGGATACCCTAAAACCAGACGGATGATGACCGTATCACCCTGCGTTTCTATTTTCTTAACCTGTTTGGCGGCTACCAGATTCAACCCCGTATGGGGATCAACCAGGCCGGACAGCAAATTCATGATCTGATCGTTTCGCGCTGACATGTCTCATTCTCGTGGTGATGACGCTAAAGTCTGTTTGATTTCTGGTTACTGTAATAAGCCCAGACGCTTACGGTGTCGCCAGAATGTGGCTCGACTCATGCCCAACATTCTGGCGGCTTCATCCACTCGGCCTTCGCTCAACTGCAAGGCGTGTTGAATCGAATCCAGACCGGGCGTTTGTTTTTCAGACACCGCCGGTGATGGCGGCCCCTCTCTGAACTCGGGCGGCAAATTGGCCAGAGTAAGCCGGGGTTCGCGGCCTACGGCAAAAGCATATTCAACCACATTTTGCAATTCTCTGACGTTGCCCGGCCAGGGATAGTCCAGCAGACGTTTCATGGCTTCAGGCTCTACTGCTTCGATTCGGCGTATGCCCTTGCTGTTATGTCGCTCTATAAAATACTCAAGCAACAGGCTGATGTCCTGACGACGCTCTCTAAGGGCCGGCAAAAACACCGGAACCACCCTGAGCCTGTACATTAAATCTTCCCGGAATCGACCGGCCTTGACCTCCTCCCGCAGCGATCGGTGCGTTGCCGCCACGATTCTAACGTCTACCTGTATTGAGCAATCGCCGCCCACTGCGGTAAAGGTGCGCTCCTGCAACACCCTAAGCAATTTGGCTTGAAGTTCCAAGGGCAATTCGGCCACTTCATCCAAAAACAAGGTGCCTCCGTCAGCCCGCTTGAACACACCATGATGGTCTTTTATGGCCCCGGTGAACGCCCCTTTGACATGACCGAACAATTCACTCTCCAGCAAATGTGGGCTGAGTGCCGCACAGTTTATCGCCAGAAAAGCCCCGTTATGGCGGTCACTTTCTTTGTGTATGGCCTTGGCGATTAACTCCTTGCCGGTGCCCGATTCACCCCGGATCAGAATGGTAGTGTCGGTCTCGGCCACATTTTTGACGATTTGCAAAGCCTGCTTCATGGCCAGATCGCAGGTCAGGATGCCGTGAAAGGTTTCCACCTTATCCTTGAGTGGCCGGAATATACTGGCGGCAGAAGGCGTGTCGACAGGAAACCAGCGATCCAGCCCGCCTTGTTTTTGTCCCTCCGCATTCTGCCAAGGGTAAAACTGATGCTTGATGTCTGGGCAAGCCGCTTGCGCCAAAACCAAAGCTTCAGCCCTGCTTTTGCCAAGCAGATCTTCTGATTTGAGCCGGAAACGCTCTTCGGCGGCCTGGCTCCAGTACACGAGCGTATCCTCTGCATCCGCCATACAAAACGGCACCTCACTGAAACTTTCCAGCACATGAAAAAGAACCGACGAATCGACGAGTGGGCCGATCCAGCCTGACAGTGCAGAACGCTTATCTATACTCATGAATGAACTCGCATTTCACCCAACGTATCATGTGAGACATTGATGAAACCATTGAAACAAGTGGAACATTTGTTTTTCGCAACGGGCGGCCAGTAAAGGCGAAATCCGCTGAAAAATAAAGTGGGTGCAGTGATGGCACACATCTGGCGTATATTGAATCAAAATCCTTCCAGCACAATTCCATACAGGGTATTCAACATGATCTTCAAACAATTTTTCGAACCAGACACCTGCACATACACGTATTTGCTGGGTTGCACGAGCACCCGCAAAGCCGTTTTGATTGATTCTGTGGCCTGTGACACCGACTTTTACGTCAAGGCACTGGCTGAGGCCGATCTCAAGCTGGTTTATACCGTCGAGACCCACGTACACGCTGACCACGTTACGGCTTCGGGTTCCCTGCGTCAACGACTGGGCAGCAAGAGTGTCGTACACCGTGATGCCGGGGCTTCTTGCGCCGACTTGATGGTCACCCACGGTGTGACGGTGCAAATCGGCACGCTTGAATTTGAAGTCCGGCACACCCCCGGCCACACCAGTGGCTGCATCAGTCTGGTGATGGAAGATCGCGTGTTCACCGGTGACTCTCTATTTATCAGCAGTTGTGGCCGTACCGACTTCCAGCAAGGCGATGCCGGAGTCCTTTTTGACAGCATCCACGAACAACTATTCAGCCTGCCGGGTGACACGCTGGTGTACCCTGGTCATGACTACCAAGGGCTTACCGTCTCGACCATCAAACAGGAAATGGCCCTCAATCCCAGGCTGGGCGGGGGCAAAAGCCGGGACGAATTCATACACCTGATGAATGAACTGAACCTGCCCTATCCCAAATACATAGACAAAGCCCTGCCTGCCAATCAGTCTTGTGGGCAGGCCCATCCGCCGCGCCACGGCTAAACCACTTCACTCCTGTAACCGGAAAAACCATGACTTTAGTAATCATTCTGGCTTTAACCATAGGCTTGCTGCTTGGGCTACTTGGGGGCGGTGGGTCAATACTCACCGTTCCTGTGTTGGTCTATCTTCTAAACATAGATCCCAAAACAGCCATTGCCACTTCTCTGCTGGTCGTGGGCATTACCAGTTTGGTCGCCATGCTGGGGCACGCCAGGGCCGGGCGAGTGTGTGTGCGTACCGGATTGGTCTTCGGAGTAGCCGGCATGCTGGGGGCTTATGGCGGCGGTCGTCTGGCGGCGTTTATCCCCAGCGGCGTATTGCTGCTGCTGTTCGCCGTCATCATGTTCGGTACGGCCATTGCCATGTTACGTAACAAACGCAGCGAAGACCCCGCAACAGAACGGGATGCCCCCTTGTGTCCTGCCCACCTGCCGGTCATGGCTATTTTGTTCGACGGATTGTTAGTGGGCGGATTAACCGGCCTGGTGGGTGCTGGCGGCGGGTTTTTGGTCGTGCCTGCCCTTAATATGCTCGGTGGATTACGCATGCACGCAGCAGTAGGCACCTCATTGCTGGTTATAGGCATGAAATCATTTGCCGGTTTGGCCGGGTACATTGCCCATGTTCAAATTGACTACGAACTGGCCGCCCTGCTGACTGGATTTGCCATAGTCGGCAGCCTCATAGGCGGGCTATTCTCAAGCCGAATCCGGGCGGATGTACTCAGGCGAGTCTTCGGAATATTCGTGATTGGTATCGCCTGTTATCTGCTCTACAAGGAAATGAAACCCGAACTGCTGGAAGAAACGCACAAACTGATTACCCAGCATCCTGATTTTCTCTGGGGCGTGGCCAGTGTGGTTTTAGGATTCATGCTGTTCCGTTTGCGGGAGTGGATACACACACAAGGTTTGCTGGTGGCGAGGGAGTGATCGGCAATTGGCAAGACAATTCATGTAGGAGTCATATTGGCAAGGTGTCGAATTTGCTAAACTACCCGAAAATTCCACAGCAAATCTTGGCACTACCTGCTCCATCCACAGGATGAGAGGCAAACGTGACTTCCAACCATCGAGAACTGAAATATGAATTGGCATTCCATTGGGTTTCGTGCAGTGATCGGCATTGCCACCTTGATGTTCATACTGACCGGAACCTTGCTCACCATCTACTCCACCGTCGAACGCGGCAAAATCGTTGAAATGGAGGTTCAATCGGCCCGCAACCTGTTGCTGGTCGCTGAATCCATACGGCACGACACCACATCCCTCTGGAAAGAAAGCGAGTTTGCCGATGCACTCAAGAACATTGCCTCCATCTCGCCACCCGATGGTCGCAGAGAATATGTGCTGGCTTCAATACCGGTAGTCAAAGCCTGGAGCGTCATCGGCCAGCAAGGTCAACAAGGCGGGTTTGAACTGCGCACCCCCAGGCAAAACCCCAGAAACCCCAAAAATATCCCTGATCCAGTAGAGCAAACCGCACTCGACCACTTCGCCAATCAACCGGAGTCGACCGAGTACAGTTACCTGGATAAAGGCAAAAACACTTTACGTTACTTCCGACCGGTCAGGCTCGAAGCCGAATGCCTCTTGTGCCATGGTGATCCGGTTAATTCCAGCCTGTACTGGGATAACACAGAAGGTAAAGATTTGCTCGGCTACCCCATGGAAGGCAAATGCGTGGGTGAATTGCATGGTGCATTCGAGATAATCAAATCCCTGGATGCCTCCGATGCCTTGCTTGATTCACACATCATCAAAACCGCCAGTTTGTTGCTGGTGGCTTTGCTAGGCATCTGCGTCATGACATACGCGGTGATCAAACAACAAATCGTATCCCCGTTCACCATTCTGGGAATGCGACTGGAAGAAATGGCCCAGGGCGATGGCGATCTCACCAAGCGGCTTGCCGTCAAAGGGAAAACCGAAGTGGCGTGGTTAGCCAGCAGTTTCAACAAGTTTTTAGCCAAAGTACAAATAACCATCAAACACCTCATCCAGACCGTCACCGACATGTCGGTTCAATCCGACAACCTGTCCTGTGTCACCACCGACCTGACGCGCAGGGTCAATCAGCAGCTTGAGAGCACCTCAAGGGTCAAAACCGCCATTGATGACATGATCAGAAGCGTAGACAAAATTGCCAGCAATGCCTACACCACCGCCCATGCCGTACAGGAAGCCGACCGGGAAACCAAGGCCGGTTATGGCATGGTACAGGAAGTCAAACAGGTGATTGATCAATTGGCACTGGAAGTTGAACGCGGTGCGCGGGTCATCGGTGAGTTAAATGAATACAGCAACAACATTGGTTCAGTGATTGACGTGATCCGCAGCATTGCCGAACAAACCAACCTGCTGGCTTTGAATGCTGCCATTGAAGCCGCCAGGGCCGGCGAACAAGGCCGCGGATTCGCCGTTGTTGCAGATGAAGTACGGGTACTGGCCAGCCGCACTCAAAAATCCACCCAGGAAATTCAGGACACCATCCAGCGGCTACAGGAAACGGCACAACGGGCCTCCAGTGTGATGGCCGAGAATCAAAACCGGGCCGTACTCAGCGTTGCAAAAGTAAACACTGCCGGTGAGAAGCTTGATCATATCGCCAGCATGGTCAATACCATCACGATTGAGAACAGCAATATCGCCGGTGCCGTAGAACAGCAAAGCCGCATGATTCTGGACATCAGCCACAACGTCGAACAAGTCGGCGAAATGGTAGCTGACACCGCCCGGGAAGCCGAACGTACCGATGAAATCAGCAAATCCTTGGCCAGGCTGGCGGATAACCTCAAATCAGCCACCAGTTATTTCAAAACCTGATGGCCAGGCAATCGGGGGCGGCATCCGGCGGCCCCCCACCCTCCTCCCCACCGGAAAGCGTTTTCCGTTTCATTCTGGATTCCGCCTCAGGCTACACCGCCTGGTTTGCACTGATGGCCCTACTCGAAACCGGTCAGGCGGCCAGCAACATTCTGGTGCCATACGCGATAGGGCTAATCGTCGATGCGGTAAGCCACGGCCTACAAAACCCTGACAACTGGCTAAACACCCTACGCACACCCCTGTTGTTGTTTGCCGCGCTCAATCTGGGTGAAATCCTGTTTAGCCGCGCCAGTGGGGCCTGCCTGATACTCGTGGGGCCTAAAATCCGCATGAGAACCACCCGCAGAATGTTCGCCCATCTGCAATACCACTCCCACCGTTATTTCGGCGACCATTTTGCTGGCGCACTCGCCCACCGCATCAGCGAAACGGCCATGAGCGTCAACCATATCTTATGGACAGTATTATTCGATTTCTGGCCTGTTATGGTGGTATTTGCCATATCCATAGGCTTACTTATAAAAACCCACCTGCAACTGGGTTTATTCGTAGCCGGATGGGCTTTCTTTTATGTCGGCATATCGTACTGGCTGGCGACTCGGTGTGAGTATTACGCCCAGTATTACGCCGAGGTACGCAGCAAGGTAAACGGCAAAATAGTCGACTCCGTCACCAATATCACCAATGCCCGGTTATTTGCCCGTCTCGACTACGAACGCACCTACCTGGAAACCTACCTGCGATAAGTACGTACTGCCGCAAATAGAACCTACTGTTACATGGAACGGGTACGCTGGTTTCAATTTATTTCTGCCGCCATCCTGCGCCTGGGTACGCTCTATTACGCCTTACAACTCTGGGCCATGGGTTTAATTGGTGTAGGCGAATTCACCATGACCACCGGCCTGGCTTTGCTCATTATTGGTGATGCCAGAAACCTCAGCCGTCGTTTTCTTGAGTTTTTCGAGTATATCGGCACGGTATCAAATGGTGTCAAAACCCTGATTCGCCCGCATGAACTGGTAGATAGTCACAATGCCGGTGAGTTAAATGTCAGGGCAGGACGCATAGAATTCCGCTCCGTATCTTTTGCCTACGCCCCCGAACAATGGGTATTCAAGGACATGAACATCATTATTCCGTCCGGTCAGCGGGTCGGATTGGTCGGGTTATCAGGATCAGGCAAATCCACCTTCGCCAACCTCATACTTCGTAATTTTGATCCACAACACGGGCAGATATTAATAGACGACGTAGACATCGCCACGGTCACACAAGACTCCTTACACCGACACGTCAGCCTGATTCCACAAGACCCCACCCTTTTTCACCGCACACTGAGAGAAAACATCGCCTACGGCAAACCGGAAGCGACCCCTGAAGAACTGATGGAAGCCGCCCGTTTGGCCCAGGCCGATGAATTCATACTCAAGCGGCCTGAACAATACGAAGCACTGGTCGGTGAACGCGGTGTAAAACTATCGGGCGGACAAAGACAACGCATCGCCATCGCCCGGGTTTTACTTCGTCAATCCCCCATACTCATACTGGACGAAGCCACTTCCAGCCTTGACTCCATCACCGAGAAAGCCATACAAGACAGCCTGGAAAAATTAATGCGCGGCAAAACCGTCATCGTTATCGCCCACCGCCTGTCGACCATAGCCAATCTCGACCGTATTTTGGTATTTGATCAAGGCCGCATTGTAGAAGACGGAACCCACGATGACCTACTCAATCGGCAAGGCGCGTATTACCGGTTATGGGCCATGCAATCGGCTGGTTTTTTGCCCGATCACGTCTGATCACACACATATTCCTGAACTGGATTCACCCATTAACAGGCTATTATTTGCGGGAAAGCCCCCATGTAGGTGCGAATTCATTCGCACCTAGCCTCGGCATCCGATGCGAATTCATTCGCACCTACCTCGGTAAACCCCACCCG
>JBPCSC010000050.1:0-2085 GCA_051007495.1 Methylococcaceae bacterium
ATGTAAATCCGTTGAGAGATAGGGTTCATTAAGTCAGTCACCACCGAACCCAGATCAACCCTCAGGTTCTCGATTGAAACCTTGGGTATGGTGACGGTATTGTCTCCCAGCGACCAATCCCAATCGACGTTCAGGTCTGCCTTTAGTTTGGGCAGACCCGCCCCACCACCGGCGACGGTCAATGCAGCACCCAGACGCAGCTTGGTGTCCACATCCAGAGTCAGGCTGAGTGAATCGGCCGGTTGCGAGATGAGACGTTCCAGATTGAGGACACCGGCGTTGTCGCCCGTCAGGTTGATGCCCAAGGCACCACTCAGGAAACTGGGCTGGAACCCCGGTGTTTTGAGATCCGTGTCTTTGTCGATGAGATCTGCCTTGAAGAACAGCAGAGTCCCCGATGCCGCAAACGGCAAATAGCGATCCGGATCCAGCGGCGCACCGTCAAGGAAGGCCTTGAGATCAATTCCAAATTCCGGTTTGGACGGATCGGCATTGGTGCCCAGATAAAAGCCCTTGGTCACTGACAAGCCCAGACCGAAGTCGAAATGCCAGTTGGCCTCCAGCCCAAAGCCACCATTAATGGCCAAAGACAAGTTGGGAATATCCAGATTAAGCGGGATATCAATACCGGTAGCCAGTATGCGGCCACCCAGATCCATATCGAACTTGATGGAATCCAGTGCCCCCGTAGGCAAGGGAGCCCCCGGAGCCCAGGTCGCCACCCGCTTGCCCGACACATCGTAGAAGGCTACATCAATGTCGTTGACGGTAATCGCGCCGTCCTTGTTCATGTCGAGCAGAATGTGCAGACCGTTGAATACATCGAACATACCTTGACGAATCAGTTCGACCGGCTTGCCCTGACCTTCCAGACGGATACGCAGATCCTGCAACAGGCCGGCCCGGAAGCTGCCTATGACCTGCCCGGCTTCATTCAGCTTGCTGCCGATGAAGGGAATGTCGCTGCTGAGTCCACTTTGCAGGGCATCCTGCACCACACCCAGACCCACGTCCACGCCATCCAGTACGCTGCCCGGATCGTATAGCATTTGTATGAGGGTATTTTCCGATGACTGGGCCAGATCGAAATTGGGCAAGGTCACGACTATGGCATCCGGTGCCTTGGGATCGGCCACACCGGCCAGTTGATTGACCAGCCCGGCAACGCCCTGAGTACCCAGAGTGGGGTTGGTTTGAACCCGAACCTCCCCGATGTTCACCGGCTTGCCAAACACCGCCGCCCCCAAGGGCAGACGCATATCGAATGCCCCGGTGAGGTCGAAGGTCGGTTTGCCGCCAATCAGGGCAACCTGCAAAGAGGCCGGTGCATTGGTTTCCGGCTTGCCGTCCGCATCCAGCACGATCATCCCTTTACTCACCCCTACATCCAGTGGTCCCAATTTCAGGCCAAGGTCGAGATTCGTAGCCACCAGCCGGGCATCCAGCCCCAGGTGAGTGCCCTTGCCGGTGGTCGGGTTGTAGTCTTCCAGCTTGATGTCTAGCTGTTGTCCTGACGCATTCGGTAAAGTGACGCCTAACCTGAGATTAAGCCCTGCCCCTACCGAGAATTGAATATCACCTTTGCCGGATACATCCAGAACCTTGGTGAAGTCTGCGGGTAAGGCGATGTGCGCCATGGCAGCGAGTTGGCCTAAATCCAGATCCAGCGGCAGTTTTTCTTCGTATTTCGCACTCAGGTTCACGTCGATGTAGAGCTTTTGAGTGTCCTTGTCGATGCTCAGATCCAGCAAGCTGGGATCCTTCAGCCCCAGAGCCTTTTCCAGGGCCAGTTCCACTTCATCAATACCATTTACCGGATCCTTCATGGTTTTCTCCAGGGCACTCAGCCAGGTATCCCCAATATCCATCACCTCTTCCAGCGATTTATTCAGGACAGGCAGTTCCTCTGTATAAAACGGCTGGGTACTGACCGCGCTGTTGACAAACTCCAGACCATAACGAACCGCACCCACGATGTCGCTGTAACTCAGGTTGGACATCTTGTCGACGGTCGCGCCGAAATTCGGGGTGACTACCACGACAGAATCCTTGTCTAGCGTTCCCTTCGCCCGGGCGGCGTCGAGA
>JBPCSC010000051.1:0-1391 GCA_051007495.1 Methylococcaceae bacterium
GGTGAAAATGGCCGCCTCATCCATGTCATCGGCCGCCAGCGACAGCCTATGCGCCAGGCCCGGCCATTCTTTGCTATCACTGTAGCTTTCACGCAGTGCGTCCAAAAATGAATCACCTTTGATGTGTTGGTCGTTCCTGAAAAACCGGGCGGCCTCGGCCAGGCGGTTTCTGATGCGTTCACGCAGTTCGGCGGTTGCGGCTTCGGTAAAAGTGACCACCAAAATATCACGAGGCCGCAACGGTTTGGTGAAACGGGTGTCGTCAGTGCCGTGACCCAAAATCAAACGGACATACAAGGCGGCAATTGTCCAGGTTTTGCCCGTGCCGGCACTGGCCTCAATCAATTGGATGTGCTTCAGCGTAAGAGAATGGGCTTCCATGTGGGATTCCTCCTGGTGGTGATGAAGAGAAGGCAGCATGATACCGTGTTTAAGCGTTTAAGGCTGCATACTGCTCGTGAATGTGTGCTCTTAATTCCAGGCCAGAAGGTGCGTCAGGCCCTGGCCGGGTTATAATCCTGCCCACGCTGGTTTCTTCCACGCTCCTGGCCCAGAACCCTTCTGGCCGGGCGGATCCATCACTCCTGTACGCTACTGCATCACCATTTCTTCATCCCCAACGCTCATGAATACGCCGCGCCTCATATTAGCCTCTGCCTCGCCCCGTCGCTCTGAATTGTTGCATCAACTGGGCATAAGTGGCCAGGTGTGGCCGGCTGATCTTGATGAACGGCCTCATCCGGGTGAGTCACCTGAGGCTTATGTGCGGCGGATCGCCCGCGAAAAAGCCGAGGCGGTTTGGGCCTTGGCCAGGAACGGGCTACCGGTTTTGGCCGCCGACACCGAGGTAGAACTGGATGGCATCATTTTCGGCAAGCCCAAAGACAAGGCGCATGCCGTGGATATGTTAACGGCACTGTCCGGGCGCGAACACCGGGTGCTGAGCAGTGTGGGGGTGTTTACCGGGCAAGGCTGGTCAGAACGCTTGTCGATTAGCCGGGTTACGTTTAAACCCCTGACTGCGGCCGAGATTGAAACCTACTGGGCGAGTGGCGAACCGGCGGGCAAGGCCGGGGCCTATGCCATTCAGGGCCGGGGCGCGGTGTTCATTCGTCATTTATCAGGCAGTTATTCTGGCGTTATGGGTTTGCCCTTGTTCGAAACAGCCGAATTACTGGCCGAGCGGGGGCTGTTACAGCCATGACGGATGCCATACTCATCAACATCACCCCCCCCGAGACCCGGGTCGCCATAGTCGAAAACGGTGTCGTTCAAGAAGTGCTGATTGAGCGTAGCCGCAACCGGGGGCGGGTGGGCAACATTTACAAAGGCAAGATTTGCCGGATATTGCCCGGCATGCAGGCGGCATTCGTAGACATAGGCCTGGAAAA
>JBPCSC010000052.1:0-12906 GCA_051007495.1 Methylococcaceae bacterium
GCGCAGGTGGTTTGGGTTGGGTGGTTTGAGTGGTGGGGGCGACTTGACCGTGTCCGTCAGGGCCGCCTTTGCCACCTTTGGCGTAAGCGATATCGGTAGAGCAAACCAGTGCGAGCAGGCTGGCTGTAATCAAGCGAGTATTCATGAGGAATCTCCAAAAAATGATGGTTAAGGGGATGGCATCCGGGTGGGATGCCTGTTCGAAACCCGTCGTTTCGGAACGGTGACCATTGTGCTCTGCAAGCGTGTGGCAAATATGGAGCAATAATGAATCAGAGCCATGTCAGCACTTCAGTTTTTAGCGGGATTCCACCGACCGTAGCGGCATTGACAGCTAAAAAAAATTACAAAAAAATGACTTTATCGTTCAAGTTCTCTACTATTGGCCGGGTTCGCACTTAGGATTTCCCACTTGATCCGGGTACGCTCGGTTTGGGTGTGCGGATGAACCATGACATCAACAATCAAAGGTTGTCCTTCGGGCAACCCAGCGGAGAACACAACATCATGATCAATACCATTTCTAAATTCCTGGCGGTTTCCCTGCTTGTCGGCACCTCTTTCGGCGCAGTAGCCGCAGAGTCAGCAGGTGGCGTAGCAGAACACATGAATATGCTCATCGAAACCACCAAGGCCGCTCAGACTGCAGCGGCTTCTGGTGACAAGGGTGCTTGCTTGAGCAGCATCAAACAAGCCAAGCAACATTACAAGGAACTGACTGGTGAGCCTGCCGGCAAGCCAATGCAAGACGCCATCAAGATTATGAAAGATGCTCAAGTGGATTGCGAAAGCGACAAAACCGCTGATGCAGTCGCCAAATTGAGCGATGTCACTGCGCGTATTCAGAAGGTTCAAGCCAGCCTGAAATAAGGTTTTAGCTAACCGCTAAGCCTATTCGGGTAACCGACGGTTCGCCCGCCTTTGCAGCTTGTGAAGGCGGGCGTATTTCATTTCAACGCTTGAAGGTCATTCATGTCTGTCAAGGTTCTTTATTTCGGTAGTCTGCGTGAACGCATGGGAAAGTCGGAGATCATGTGCGATCCTCCGGCTGATCTCACTGTTGCTGAGGTGTGGACCTGGCTGGATGCGGATACACCAAGGCCGGATGACATACTGTGTTCCATCAACCAGGAATACGTAAAACCCGATGCCATCGTCAGAAATGGCGATGAACTGGCCTTTTTCCCGAAGGTTACGGGGGGATAAAGATGATTGAGTTGCGAGAAACCCCATTCGAGCCTTACCGTGAACTGCTGGCTCATCAAGAGCGTGTTAGCCAGGCGGGTATTCAGTTCGGGGCGACGTGTTCATTCGTGGGCACACTCAGGGATTTCAACCTGGGCGCATCCGTCTCGGGTATGTATCTGGAACATTACCCCGGCATGACTGAAAAATTCCTGCTTCGTATTCGAGAAGAAGCAGCCAGCCGTTGGACGCTAAACGAGGCCGTGTTAATCCACCGAGTGGGTGAAATCAGCCTCAATGAGGCTATCGTTCTGATTGCCGTGTGGTCGTTCCATCGGGGGGCTGCCTTTGATGCCTGCCGGTACATGATCGAAGAATTAAAGTCCAGAGCACCCTTCTGGAAGCGGGAGGCACTGGCGGGAGGAACCCACCGCTGGGTTTCAACCAACAGCGACGGATACCACGATGATGACAGGGCCATCACCAGCCAGCAATGAAGTGATGCCCTTCTAACATCCTGCGTAATGTTTGGTAGAATGGCCAACATCTTCAACATTTTTTTCAAGATCATCCCCGTGAAAAAGCTAATCCTCATCTTGATGCTCTGTGTTCCTGGGTTGCTGCAGGCGGCTCTGCAAAAAGGTTATGTAACGGACAAACTGGATGTTCAGATGAGATCAGGCCCTGGTGCCAATCACAAGGTTTCCCGAAATCTAAACGGCGGAACCCCTGTTACGGTGTTGTTCCAGAGTGCTGAGAATGGCTATACGCTGGTCAGGCTGGAAGGTGGTGAAGAAGGCTGGATATTGACCCGTTATTTCTCAACCGATACCCCGGCCCAAGTCCTCTACGAAGACACCGCCCGCAAACTGGAGCGTGCTCTGGATGAGAACAGGCAACTCAAAGAAGAAGCCGGCCAGTTGAGGGCTGGCAAGGATGGCAGCGACAAATCCTTATCGCAGCTTCATGCTGACACGGATCGACTGAATTCGGAACTCATAGCCGTCAAGCATGCCGCCAGCAATGCCCTGCAAATCCAGTCCGAGCGTGACCGCCTACAGGCCAGCGTCATAGAACTGGAACGTACGCTGGACACTTTGCGCCGTGAAAAGCAGGTGCTGGATGACGACTATCGGCAGGACTGGTTCCTGATCGGGGCGGGTGTGCTGGTGGGCGGCATGCTGTTGGGCTGGTTGCTACCCCGACTGGGTTGGCGCAGAAAAAACAACTGGGGATCGTTCTAGCCTCTAGCCGACGTACCTTAAACCTACAAAACGGTTCAACAGATACACGGATTGGTTTCTTGCAACCCGTAGCCAACGACTCCCCCTTTATTCACGCAACAATCGCTATGAACAATAAAAACCAAACCACCCGCAGTTTTTCGTCCGAGGTCGTAGACGGCATGGAGCGCGCACCTAGCCGCGCCATGCTGCATGCGGTGGGTTTTACCGATCAGGATTTCCAAAAACCCCAGATCGGAATTGCCTCTACCTGGGCCATGGTGACACCCTGCAATATGCACATCAACCGATTGGCTGATGATGCGGCTCGTGGTGTCGATGGCAGCGGCGGAAAGGCCGTGATATTCAACACCATCACCATCTCCGACGGCATCTCCATGGGCACCGAGGGGATGAAATACTCGCTGGTTTCCCGCGAGGTGATTGCCGATTCCATAGAAACCGTAGTGGCTTGCCAAGGCTACGATGGCGTGGTGGCCATAGGGGGCTGCGACAAAAACATGCCGGGTTGCCTGATGGCGATGGCTCGCCTTAATCGTCCCGCTATTTTTGTCTACGGCGGAACGATACTGCCGGGTTGTCTCGGGGAGCGGAAGCTGGACATTGTCTCCGTATTCGAGGCCGTAGGGGCCAGGGCCAACGACCGTATCAACGATGCCGAACTGAAAGACATTGAGGCGAAGGCCATACCCGGCGCGGGGTCTTGTGGTGGGATGTACACGGCCAATACCATGGCTTCGGCGATTGAAGCCTTGGGAATGAGCTTGCCTGGAAGTTCGGCTCAGGTAGCCATCTCCAAAGACAAGCAGGTCGATTGCGAGCAGGCGGGTGCTCAGGTTTTGAAGTTGCTGGAATGGGGTATCCGTCCGCGTGACATCATGACGCGTCAAGCATTCGAGAACGCCATTACCGTGGTCATCGCTCTGGGAGGATCGACCAATGCCGTGCTGCATCTGCTGGCTATGGCGCGTGCTGCAGAAGTAGACCTGGAACTGGATGATTTCACCCGCATCGGGCAGAAGGTGCCGCTACTGGCCGATCTCAAGCCCAGTGGACGCTATGCCATGGCTGAACTGGTGGAGATCGGGGGGATACAACCCCTGATGAAGCAGTTGCTGGAAGCGGGTTTGCTGCATGGCGATTGCCTCACTGTAACCGGCCAGACGCTAGCGGAAAATCTGTCCGGGGTGACACCCTATCCCGACGGTCAGGATATGATTCGCTCACAGTCCAACCCCATCAAAAAAGACAGCCATCTGGTTGTGCTGCGCGGCAATCTGGCTCCGGAAGGGGCTGTCGCCAAGATCACCGGCAAAGAGGGGCTGTGTTTTACCGGTCGTGCCCGGGTGTACGACAGCGAAGAACTGGCTTTGCAGGCCATACTGAGTGGCAGCATCATTGCGGGGGATGTCATCGTGATACGGTATGAAGGCCCACGCGGCGGGCCGGGTATGCGGGAGATGCTCTCGCCGACTTCAGCCGTCATGGGCAAAGGACTGGGCAAGGAGGTGGCACTCATCACCGATGGCCGGTTCTCCGGCGGTACGCATGGCTTTGTGGTAGGGCATATCACCCCCGAGGCTTATGCCGGCGGGCCGTTGGCCATCGTACATGAGGGCGACACCCTCACTATTGATGCCGAGCGGCATCTGCTTACCGTGCATCTGGATCAGGCCGAAATCGACGCACGACTGGCCTGCTGGATAAAACCGGCTCCACGCTACACCCGTGGGGTTCTGGCCAAATACGCCAGGCTGGTATCTTCTGCCTCATTGGGTGCAGTGACCGACCTGGGACTGGACACACTCTGACCAGTGCCACTGCATTTGATCGGGTGGAATCGGGGCGGGAAGTAAACTCTCTATTCCATTTGTGAAAGTGCAACCGTATACTACTAGAGCGGCTGGTTACAGCCCTGGCCCTTACGGGTTTTAATTCAACTACTTAATCTGTACCGTTCGACTTACAGGGGAACGACGTGAAAAAAAGTACACTAACAAAAGGTTTGTGCGTAGCGATTCTGCTGGCCAGCCCCTTGGCGGGTGCGGAATCCAAATATCCGGCGGCCAATTTCCAGCCGGGTGTGGTCTATCAGGATCATGATCTGATTGCCAAGCATGCAGCCAGACCGGCTCAGATCGTGCCGCCCACCAGCAGCTCTACTGTTACTGGTGAAGTCAAGGCTTCGCTTTCTGATTCGGCAGGAACCGTAGTCAAAGACGATGGTTTTTCTTCCAATGCACCCATCCTGCTGGCCGTGCTGGGCCTGATAGGCTTTGCCTTCTGGTTCAGCAAGCGTTCAGCCAAGGCGGCCAAAGCAGAACCCATTTACGCAGCAGCACCCGTGGCTGCGGCTGGTGGTGAAACTGGCGTGGCCCGTTATCTCAAAACCATCGGAGAATCCGCATCGGCTGTTGGCACTGTCGTGGCTGAAACCGGTGTGGCCAAATACATCAAGAGTTTGCCAGCTGTGGTTGCCAAGGCCAGTGCTGCAGAAACTGGTGTAGCCCGTTATTTGAAAAACGTTTCCAAATAGGTGATCGCCGACTCAAGGCGATCGGATTGTCCCCACTCATTCTTTTCAACTATAAAAAACTGGAGATTGCAACAATGGCAAGACCTTTGATCCAATTGGCTCTCGATTCACTGGACGTTAACCAGACCCTGAGACTGGCCAGCCTGGCAGCGAACTATGTCGACATCTTTGAAATCGGCACCCCCTGCATCAAGCACAATGGTGTATCGCTGGTGCGTGAACTGAAGAAAAGATTTCCCAACAAGCTGATTCTCGTTGACCTCAAAACCATGGATGCCGGTGAGTACGAAGCTACGACTTTCTATGCCGCCGGAGCAGACATCTGCACCGTGCTGGGTGTTTCCGGTCTGCCTACCATCGCTGGTGTTATCAAGGCCGCTAACGCTCACAATGCTGAAGTCCAGGTTGACCTCATCAACGTACCGGACAAGGTTTCCTGTGCACGTGAATCAGCCAAGCTGGGTGCGCAAATCATCGGTGTACACACTGGTCTGGATGCACAAGCGGCCGGTCAGACTCCCTTCGCTGACCTCGGAGCCGTTTCCAAGCTGGGTCTGCCGGTACGTATTTCCGTAGCCGGTGGTATCAAGCAAGCTACCGTACAGCAGGTTGCCAGAGCCGGTGCCAACATCGTTGTAGTAGGCGCAGCCATCTACGGTGCTGCTTCTCCTGCAGACGCGGCCAAGGAAATTTTTGAACTGGCTGCAGCCGCCTGATAGGGCGATCTCATGCACCAGAAAGTAATCATAGAAAAGATTTCCAACGTCCTTGAAGCGACGGATTCCAGCTATGATGAACAACTGACAGCCATGCTCGACAAGGCTTCCCGGGTGTTCGTTACGGGGGCGGGTCGTTCGGGTCTGGTGGCAAGATTCTTTGCCATGAGGCTCATGCATGGTGGTTATGATGCCTAAGTAGTCGGGGAGATTGTCACCCCGAGCATCCGTAAAGGTGATCTGTTCATCGTGATTTCCGGTTCAGGTGAAACGGAAACCATGATTTCGTTTACCAAGCGGGCCAAGGAGCAAGGAGCGTTGATAGCCCTGCTGACCACCAAAGATAGTTCTACTGTTGGTGATATGTCGGACAAGGTATTTCGCATCGGAAGCCCTGAACAGTACAACAAGATTGTCGCTATGCCCATGGGGACTACCTTCGAGTTATCCACACTGTTCTTCCTTGAAGCCACTATGGCGCACATCATTCACGAAAAAGGAATTCCCGAAGAAGAAATGAGACAACGGCACGCCAATCTGGAGTGACCGGCACTCAAATCCTAAGGATGCATCTGTAAAAGCCGTCGATCCGCGTGAGTGGGTCGGCGGCTTTTAATTTATCGGGTAGGGGTTTTTCCTAATGCCCTGATTGTGTGCCGCAGATGCTCTCGGCCTGGCCAGCCTTGATCATCAACGACACCGGATATTTGTTTTCCCGCAAAAATTTCCTGACCTCCTCAGATGTCAGATGTTTGGATTCCTCTAGCGCGATGCAATGACACAGGGCAACCAAGGGTGAATCATCTGAAGTATTGACCCGTCTGGGGTTGGCTTTTTCCCGGGCGACGCATACGTCGGCATATTTGTGTTCAAAGGCATGATGATCTTCCTCACTCACTACATGAGACCTGGCTGGATTGGCATAGAAGCCCGTGAATATAACCAGTGGTATCAGTAACGAAAAAGGCATAAAGCGAGCAGGTATACGCATATCTTATATTCTCCTGATTAGAGTATTGGGAGCGAAAACTTTACCATAAAAAGGGCGAACGGATACCGGTCGCACCCCTATTCAAACTACCACACACCGAGGACTATCATGCAAGAATTCACTCAATACGGGCAACAACTGGTACAGAATCTCGCACAGCGGTATGGATTCAGCACCGATGCCGTCACTACCCTGCTTAACGCCGTAGTTTCCGGCAATGGCAGCATGGCCCAGTTTTATCATCCTGAACTGGGTGGAAATGGACAATGGATGCAGGGGGGAATGATTATGCTGGGCGATATGTTCAACAATAACCTCAAAGCCTCTGTAGACGGTATGTGCAGGGAGATGTCACAAGTATTAATGAACGGAACGGCTTTATTTGTGGCTCCCCCTGTGGTTTCAGGTATGAGTGGCACGGCGGCCTGGTGGCCTATGGAATGGGGGCAACCCAGTGCGACCGGCAGTCAGAACAATACCCGTTACGGTATTTTTCCGGTCATGCGCAGGCTGGCTTTGGAGCAAGGCGGTCAGATGATCGTCTATGACACGCTTGATCATCAAATAAGCGGTATTTCCCAACAGCAAGGTGGAGGAGTCGAATCCTGGACGTTTAACAGCCAGTATGGCGTGGTCAGATTAAACACCCTGCCTGTAGTGAGCGATACATCTCCCCAATCCACCCCTATGCCTTTGGCGCAAGTGATGACACACGAATCAGATACTACCGATCAGAATTGCCTGGAGATGATTGGAAAACTGGGTGAGTTATTACAGAGAGGCTTGATTACTCAGGAAGAGTTTAATCAGAAAAAGACAGAACTACTCGGAAGGATCTAAATTGTCCAGGCCAAAAATGGGCTAAATTAAGAGATAACCAGAGGTAATACACCAAATTCCGCTGTATTTTTTTGCGCATATTGGCCATATTTCACCTCGCTTTTTGTTAATTCCTTGCCACTTAAGTGATGGTCTGAAATATGGGGAATAGCATACTTTCAGGTTGTATTTTTCTAGGCATAAACCTGGCGTTTCTATACTCAACATTTTCATCGGATTAGCCACCGAGTTGACGTTCGTCACGTTGCATATCTTTGAGGTAATACCCGAATACGCTCGTGTTGATGATTCCTACTGTGGCGAATTTCAGCAGGTAAAGGGTGGTGAGGCTTCCGCCCAGCAGTGTGTAGAGGAAGGAAATCATATCCCCGATCAGTATGCTGGCCGTGATGAACAATGTCAGGTAGGTCAGCCATTTGCGTACCGATGATGTGCGTCTTTCCGGTTCCTTTTGCAGTGCCTGTCGGAGGACGTGGGAGACATAGGCATAAATCGGTGTGGTAATGACCAGGGATGCGATGGCTGAGCGGCTTTCATCCCATGCCGTGTGGGTGTTTGCCGAGGTGTCGTTCAGGCTGTATTCCAGCCATTCAAAAATCAGATTGCCCAGATTCCAGGCCGCTATGTAGAGGGTGCTGAATAGCAGCAGATACAGGTAGGCATCTCGCGCCGAAGACGGGGCTCGTGGTCGGGGTACGGGAATCGGGAAACTCCGATCGGCATAAGCAGACAGGATGCCCTTGATCTGCTCGACGGGCCAACCGGCTTCCCGCAGCGCGGCTTCTATTTCCGGGCGTGGGATGTTCCGTTCCAGACATTTTTCGACAAATACTTCCAGTCGCTTATCAATAGGCATGGGTTTGGGTTCCTGTGCGTTTCATTCTGAAAAACGTGTTCAACATCGCGCTGCATTTCTCGGTCAGGATTCCGCAGCAGTATTCGACGCGATGCTTGAGCAATTCGGCTTAGGCCAGCGGCAGGGCATCCTAACCAAGCAGTATGATGTGAACAGGCAGTTGGGTGTCATTCGTTTGCATCATGCCCGGAAGATATCCACCTTCGTTTCAAGGCACTTGCGCAGGCTTAGATCGTTTGCCCCCACCTCGAACCACCCTCCAGGCTTCTGGTAGAAGTCAATGCCGCGACCGATCTTGATGATCCAGCCGTTGTCCAGGCGGATTTCGCGGTCATGGATGTTGGGATTGAGTTTCACATCCAGTTCGACATCCAACTCCAGAAGGCTATCTTTAAGTTCGTCGAGTTTCTCAGTAATGTCGGCCAACTGAGTCTTGTCGTCGTAACCGGTGATCAGGCTGATCTTCTTCACGGTGGCCACCTTCACCACCGTCTCGCAGAAACGCACGAAGTTTTGAATCTGGTGAGGCAGCCTTATGTACGGGTCTTCGATGAGGACTGACTTCGCGCCCTGCAAATAAGGGCCGAGGATCGACTCATAGCTGTGACCGGTGTCGCCGTAAAGGATGCCGAAGTGCTGCTCCTTGAGTTCCGCTGCGGGTGGCGCAACCACTGCTGGCGTTGGTGCAATGGGCAGCGGGATCTCTTCAGCTTCTGTCGCCACGACAGGCACTGGCTGCACTTCGACTGTTTCGCTGGGCTGCCCACCGGCCTGGCTCAAACTACGGCGAGCCGGTTCTTGCGTTGCGGTCGCATTCTTTGATTCCGGGCAGAAAACCACCACCTCCTCACCGCTGGCCTTGAAATAGGACAGGTTAATCTTCGCAAACTCGTCATCCGGTTTGCGCTTGTTCATCTGCTCCTTGACTCGGCGGCGGCATTCTGTGGCGTAGGCCACGTATTCCTCGAACTCGTCGTCGGTCGGCGGGCCATTCGGATGCAAGATCTTCAAGAACGCGCAGACGGTCTTCTTGATGCCATTTTCGTCGCGCCCCTCGATGGCCTTACCGAGTCGAATACGCTTACTCACTTCCTCATACCGATTCGTGTGTTTGAACTGATAGTGAAAGGCTTCCGCCAGGTAGTCGGTGATAAACCCATAACGACTGGTTAAAAACTCACTGCTGTTCTTGGGCATTTCCCAGCCAGGTATGTAAGCCGCGAATCGATCCATGATGGCCAGATCAAACTCAGCGGGCAATGGCTGGAAAAGATCATATTCAACCGAGTTAACCACTTGGCTGATGGATAGATCGAAGTTGCCAACAAAGCTCAGGCTGGCATCGGCGATGACCAAAGCACCCCGGGAGAAACGCCCGTTGGCCATGAAGTCCTTCATGATCTGAATGGTGTCCGGATCTTTAACCTTGATGCCGCCCACCTCGTCAAAAGCCACGGTATCCCAAAACCCAACCAGACCAACCTTATGGCGTGCGTTGTTGTAGAACAGCGTGGACTTGGTCGCCTGCCCACCTGAAATCAATGTGGCATAGGGTGAAAATTCACTGAAGAAATACGACTTACCGGTGCCGCGTGGGCCCAGTTCAATGTAGTTGTAGTTAGGCTCCACCAGTGCAGCCAGTCGCGCTATAAAGTGCATCTGTACCCGCTTTGAGAGCTTTGTCGTCTCCAGGCCAACGGTGCGCAAAATCGCCGCAATCCATTCGTCACGGGTGAACTGAGTACGGCCTTCACAGTAGAGGCCAAAATCAAATTTACCGATCTGTATAGGCCGCAGGTCTACAACGTAAAACGCGTAGTCGTCTTCTTCTATGGCGTTGTGATCTACCGTTACCTCAGCCCAAATGCCGCCTTCCAACAGGCGGTCGTTGTCCCTGTAGAACTTCTCGCCAATAGCGATGCGCTGTGAATTGAAGTTCTCCAATGAGGCCCAATGGCGTTTCCCATTTTCGACGTACCGAACATGGACTTTGTCGATAAAACAGTGTTTGCCTTTGGTCGCTACTTTTGATTGCGCGGCATTGGCCTCGTCAGGGCGAACGTAGCTTTCCTGGAGCGAGGACAGTACCGCCCCCATGCCTTCATCAATTTCCTCCTGGTTATTACTGGCGCAATACCTGGCCAGCAGAAACTCCAGTACGAAGGTAGGGACATTGGTTCCTTTCTTGATTAGATGGAGCAAATACTTGCGCAGTACCTTGCCATTAAAGATAGTCGTTAGCTTTTGGTCGAGTTCATTCATGCTTTTTACACCGCATAATCGGTTGCCAGGTCAAGTTGGCAGTACACCGTATAAGTTGCGGGATGCAACGCCTTTATCTTGAATTTTCCCTCGAAATCCAATTGCATTTTGATAGTCACTTGAATCTTATCCCCGGGTTTCAGGGTTAATGTTCCAGTGGCAGGATTCACTGCACCTCCGGCCTTGGCTTCACCCACAACTGCACCCTTGCTATTGTGCGCCTCCAATAAAATCTCGAACTCGTTTTCTGTTGAGAATATGTCTGTCTTTTCTATACCAAGATCAATCACTGGCATGCGTGTGGTAATGGACTAAACCCCATTCTTGTAGCTCATTGTCACGGATGCTTTATGCAGTGCGGGCTGAGTAGTTGCTTTTAACTGCATGGTGATCACCGGCACTACGCACTCCTGCAAAGAAATACCGCCGTGGTAATAGCGCAAACCACTGCGATAGGCCGCCAGCGAATGTGGCGCGGCGAACTGGGCAAAGTCGCCGCGAATGCCCATCTTTTCTGCCGCGATCACCCAGTGGTTCCCGTCACCTGCTCCATCACCCAGCACGCACCGGTCATGGATGCCTATCCAGTTACCCGCAGGTTTGCGGCAGTCGTCGCCTGCGTCAGCGTGGGTGTTCATGAAGAAACCGTGATCGGTTGCGATCACCACCTCATGAAACCCCCGCTCTTTTAGCTTGTGAATGGCGACGCGAATACGTTTGAGCGCGTGGGTAATCTCAGTTGGCGCGGTGTCTGGGTGGTTTTCAAAGTGGCTATCTATCTCCACCGCACGCAACACCAGCAAATCGGTTTCAGGTGAGAAATCGAAACGCCCGCGAACAAAGTCTTCCAAACGCCCCTCTTCAAAGCGTTGGCCGTATTTCTTCCGAAACACATCCATACGCTGAACAACCGTATCCACGGCCTGATCGCCCAACATCGGCACCAGGCTCTGAGCGTCGTTCTTGATGCGAAGCTGCTGTCCTGCGCCCGGTAACAAGCTGGCCATGCCGACCGATGTGATACTGGGCAGTTGCGCCATGGCGGCTTGCACCTCAACTTGTCCGTCTTCCGTCAGTTGCCGTTCCAGCGCCACACCCAATTCGTAGCGAAGTGCATCAATCATGAAGTAGGCTACTTTATGGCCGTTCTTTTGTAGCTTGGGGGCGACAATGCGGTCAAACACATCAGCATTCGAAAGCTGCCCAGCTAAAGGCCAGCCGCTTTGCTCCACATGGCGAGTGAAGATCAACTGCACCTTCTCGACCAGCTTGCCATACTGCTTACGCACCTGCTGCTTGACCGGTGTCATGACACTGTGTACGTCTTGCCAGTCGTAATCGCTCACGGCCTGCTCGAACTCGCGATGTAAGCGATCGGCTTCACGCAGACTGGTCACGTAAAAAGACAGCAGCACATCAAGATTGCGTGCGTTGCCTGAAAGCCCCCGCTCCATGTCATCACACGTTTGAAGCAACTCAGTGGCCGATCGAATCAAATCCCACTGGGCGCGGCTCTCGCCTTTGCCCGTCCACACCGATTGCTGATGGTGCTCTAAAATGCGGCGTACCTGGTCGATGTCATCACGCAGGATGCCTTCGATCGCCCGGCTTAAAAACGTGCGTTCCTCAAACGGGAAGGTGTCGCGGTTGCCCAAATCTGACCAGCCACCAAAGTGACTGACCAGATTGAGGTCTTTCTCAATTTCTTCCGCACGGTCGATATAAACACTCTGCGTGCGGCGATCATTCCGCAATTGATCGCACAAGTACTCAATCAAAGGCTTGGCCTGAGCATCAGCACACGGCACATCAGCCAAACGGGCAGGCAATTCGCCAGGCAGATCAAACACAAACTCACTGAACAAAACAAAACGCCATAGCTCATTGGCAATCGAGTCCCAGGTCTTGCCGCGAGTCCTCAATGAAAGGCCTATGCTGTTGCGAAGCAAATCACGCGCTTCAGTCACCCAGCCATCGCGGCCTTTCAAGGCCGCTTGCTGCGTACCGTTTGGCACAAGCAGCGCGGACAGAATGTCCTGGGCAGACCCAACTGCCAGTAGCGCACGCAAATTGGGCCAGTCCAAGCCACCGCCAATCGCATCCACCACTGCAAAACCAGGCGAAGCATCCTGCTCAAAGATGGCCCGTATGGCCGAGGTGTGATCGGGCTTAGCCTGCAGGCACAAGCTCTCAAAGCTGTCACCATCGCCTTCGGGGAAAATCGCCCCTGCTGCGGCAATGGAAGCGAAGGGATCAGACTGCCGCTCCTCATCACT
>JBPCSC010000053.1:0-4778 GCA_051007495.1 Methylococcaceae bacterium
GGCTTAATCATATACACCAGGATAATGTGACTGTGGTGGTGATCAAGTGGCCCGAGTATGTTTCGCGGATACTAAAGGACACCCCCTTTGTTTTAGCCGACAATACTCGCACTACTACTCGATCACCGGTATTCACAGCACCCACCTGAGTAGTGAATTCTCCACCATTCAGGTTATATTGACCGCCCAATACACTGATACTGTGTCGCTACTCGGTTTCTTAAATACCCTCAACCTCACAACCGTGTTCGGCCAGCCAGGTCTTGCGCTGTAAATAATCGGGCATTGCTCGTTCCACTCGCAGCCAAAAAGCGGGCGTATGGTGTTGCTCATGTAGATGGGCAATTTCGTGCACCACTACATATTCTGCTATACGCGCTGGCAGCAGGATGGTCTTCCAGTGGAAATACAGCCAGCCGCCTTTGCCACAAGAACCCCATCTAAACCCAAGATCCTGCACCTTCAGGCCAGCAGGTGTCACTTCCATGCGTGACTGGTAGTCGGCCACGCGACCAGACAACCAGACGCGTGCTTTTTCGCCATACCAGCGAATGAAATGCTCGCGTGCGTTTGCCTGCGCGTTTTGCCGCAGCGTAAATCGCCCATTTGCCAGCTTCAAAGGTGTGTCCTGGGTCTCGACCGATTTCAGTCGATACGTTCGCCCGAGATAAATAAAGCCTTCGCCGCTAATAAACTCCTTGCGCGGTATCTTGCGCTGCAACCGGTTCTTCTCGGCCAGCTTGGTGTAAATCCAGAAGCTCTTCTCGCTGACAAAGTCACGGAGTTGGTCGATCCCAACGTCTGGTGGTGCGATCAAAATAAGCTCTCCCGTGCGTTCCACCGTGATTTGCATGGTTTTGCGTCTGGTACTGCGCCTTATTTCAAAATGCAAATCGCCCACTTCAATACGAGTCTCTGCCTCAGCAGATGAGCCATCGGTTTGAAGGTGGGTAGCTTTTTCGGATACCCGCATGACATTACACCTGCATCAACTTATCGTGATTGGCGCGTGCCTGCTCCATCAACTTGTCAGCCAGCACGCCCGCCTTGTCGGTATCTACCAAAGGCGGGCGCAAATTCATCAGGTACTCGAACAGTTGCGTATTAAGGTCTTCCTGTGCCGCAAGTTTATGCGGTCTCCAAATATCCTTATTTCCTTGTAACTCCTGCACCAGCAACTCCACCAATTCCCCGGTCACATTGTTCAGGCGCAATAACTCGGCTGTGGGGAGTGTCTGACCGGCACAAACCACATCAAGAACGGTGCGCAAAAACGGAGCGCAATGCTCTGGCAAGTCGCTCGGTATGTCGGCACTGTCAGCCTTACCCGTGCGCAGTTCGTCAATGATCTTTTGCAGTTGCGCGGTCACCTCATCCCAATGCTCGCCCAAAGTCTTCAAAATATCGTTCAAGCGTTCCGATAGCTTGCGGTACTGCACCGGGTCTTCGTCGGTATGTTTGCGGATGTGTGAGCGAATGGCGTGCTCCATTTCGGAAGCCATGGCGCGGTTGTTTGCAGCCCGTTCAATGTGGGTATCAAACTGTGCGTCGGTCAGTTGGATCGGCGGAATCTTCGGATCAATACCCAGCGAAATCACATGGTCATCAATCAACTTACGCACCTTGGCACCGACATCCTTGCCTAATACCGGCGTGTCTTTGTAGCGGTTACGGGCACGGGCATAGATGTACGCCAGACGCTTGGCATCGCCAGAATACGGCAGCCCCTCGGGGCGTGGCAGCACGGTATCCAGCGACTTAAGAAAGACTTTGAGCTTGACGGCGAACTCGGCACGCAGTTTTTCACTGCCCAAAGCCGCGACACAGGCTTCGGTGTCTTCAAGCGATTCAATACCTTGCTTGCGAAATAAATCCACCACACGCAAATGTTGGTCACGCAGTGCCGGCACTTCGTCTTTCAGACTGGCCAGCGAGCCGTCTATGTCCTCATCAGCGTAGGCGGCCAGTGCTTCCTTGAGTTGCTGAGCCACACCGTAGTAGTCCACCACGATGCCACGGCATTTGCCGAATCCGGTGCGGTTGACGCGAGCAATCGCCTGCAGCAACTCAGCCTCGCGGATCGGACGGTCGAGGTACATCACGCCCTCAATGGGGGCATCAAACCCGGTCAGCAGCATGGACTTCACCACCAAAAAGGCTAGCGGATCGGTCTTTTCCGGTTTGTCATTGAACAGCGGCTTCTTGAAACGCTTGATCAATTGTTCATGCACCGTGCCGTCAGTCCATGTTTTCCAGCCTGGGTCATCGTTATTTTTGCTCGAAATGATGGGCGCGAATTCGATACGGGCCAGCGTGTCGTGGTAACGCCAGGCTTGCACCGCTGCCTGCACCTTGGCCGGACGTTGACATAAGGCCCCATCATCCAGTGCTTTGTCTTCAGGCGACAGCGCAGATGCCTCGCTCAGCAGCTTTTCACGAGCATGCTTTAAGGACTCGAAGTAGCGAATCGCCGCCAAACGGCTATACGCCACCACTTGCGCCTTGTAACCGTTGGGCAGGATGTAGGTCACGTAGTGACTCATGATGTCGCTGGCTTTGTCGGCGATCAGTGCCGGGGCATCAAAAATATGGCCCTTGGTGGCGTACTTTTTCTTGATCGCTTCCAGTTCCTCCGGTGAGTGCTGCCGGAATAAATCCTCAAACAGCCCATCCAGGCTGGCTCCATCCTTGACGGCACCGGTGGCGGTACGGCCCTCGTAAAGCACTGGCACTGTCGCGCCGTCAGCCTCGGCTTGCTTGATGGTGTAGCGGTCAATAAATTCGCCGAAAATCTCATGGGTGCGCTTCTTTTCGCCCATGATGATCGGTGTGCCGGTAAAGCCTATGCGTGCACAGTTGGGCAACCCGGCCAGCAGGTTGGCGTGTAAATCGCCGGCCTGAGTACGGTGCGCCTCATCGACCAGCACCAGGATGCTGTCATCCTCGTTCAGCACTTCAAACCGCTGGTTTACTTCATAGCGGGCTTCTGAATCTTCCACTTTGGGCGGGTTGTCTGCCTTCTGCGGCGCGTCGTCGTCCGTATCCCCATTGCGGTATTTCTGGATGGTGGCGAAGATCAGCCCCGGCCCCTTGCGTCGGGCAAGGTTTTTAATGCCCTTCGTATTCCTGGCTACATCCACCACTTCGCCGGTCAAGTTGGCCGTTGCCGATAACTGGCTTTGCAAGTCCTTGCGGTCGGTGACGACAATCACCTTGAAGTGCCTTAAGCCCGCATTCACGCGCATCTTGCGCACCAGAAACACCATGGTGAGCGACTTGCCCGAACCTTGCGTATGCCAGATGATGCCGCCACGCTGGTCGTGTTCACCATGCTGCAAGCGGGTCTGGCCGGTTTTGAGCCGGGCAATCGCACGATTTACCGCCCGATATTGCTGATAACGACACACCGTTTTGATGGTTTGCCCATCGGCCTGCATGAACAACATGAAGTTTTGCACCACATCCAGCAGATGGGCGGGTGTCAGCAATCCGGCGATTAAACGTTCCTGCTCCGACAGGCTCTGCTTACCCAACTGACCGGTTAGCTCGATCTCGCTGCCACTGCCATCGGGACCGACCACCGTTTTCCACTGGGCGTAATGCTCGAAGGCCGCGCCCACACAGCCCACCCGAGCCTCATCAAAACTGCTTGCGACCAGCAACTGGTTGGTGGCGAACAAAGGCTCGTTGCCTTCGTTGTCGTCCACCTCGAAGGCCGCTTTGCGCTGGTTGCTGTAGCCGCGCAGTTGGTCCACCGCTTCGGCCATTGGCTCCGGGGTAGAGGGGCTTTTGCACTCCACCACCACCAACGGGATGCCGTTCACCAGCAGCACCAGATCAGGCACGATGAAGGCTTTGGCTCTATTGAAACCGGGTGGGCAATCCACGCGGTACTGATTGATGACCGTGAAGCGGTTGTTGGCCGGGGTGTCCCAGTCGATATAGCGTATCGTCTGGCCGCGCCCGCCCACCCAACCGGTCAGGCCTTCCACAGTCAAGCCACGGATCAACAGCGATGTCGCCTTCTCGTTGGCCTCCATCAGCTTATGGGTGCCCGGACGGGTGATGGCAGACACCGCCTCGCTTAGCCGGGCTTCATCCAGCCAGGGCGTACCGTCTGGCCATGGGTTCAAGGCACGCAGTTGCTCGCGTAGCACACTGGCTTGAATCACCTCGGCAAAACTGGCCCGGCCCGTGTGGGCGGGATTGTCCAAAGTGCCCTCAATATGCGTCCAGCCCAGGCTTTTCAGTTGGGCTATAAATGGTTTTTCTACGTCTTCGAGTTCCCAGCCCATCAGTCTTGTTCCTCTTGGTTATCGCCTGACATCGCGGCCAGTTCGCGTTCGATTTGCTCGATGCTGGGCAAGCCGGTCTGCAATTCAGCCGGTAGCGATTCCAGCAGCTTGTATTCGGCTATGCCTATCGGCTGAGTGTTGTCGCCCAGCGCATACTCGGCTACCACCTTGTTTTTGCTCTTGCACAGCAGCAGGCCGATGGTGGGTCCGTCGTGCTCACTTTTAACCTGCAACCAGAGCGTACCGTCTGGCCCCGGGTTCAAGGCGCGTAGTTGCTGGCGTAGCATACTATGCAGAAACGGATGCTTCTCATCCGATTCCATCCGTTTTCATCCATTTCTACCTCGATCCCCAATCCGATAAAACGCACCGCGTCCGGCACCTTCAAGTTGCAGCACGGTTGCACCCAGCATCCGTTTTAGTAAGTCCTTGGCCTGTCCCTCGCTCAATCGGCAGAGATCCATTACCTCGGCACGATTGATC
>JBPCSC010000054.1:0-11049 GCA_051007495.1 Methylococcaceae bacterium
TCCATATCCAGAGACCAATGCACGGCGCGAGATTCCGGCCACGTCGCCAGTACAGGCATAAGGGTGCGGGCCAGTTGGTGTAACTCGGCACGCCGTTGGCCTTGAAATAATAACTGGAAGCGATGACGATCGGCCCTGCGGGCCAGCGGAGCGGCTACCGGGCCGAGTATGCCGAGATCAGGCAGATTCAAAGCCAAAGCCCATTCGGCCACCCGGTTTAGATACGTATGTGCAGCAGCGGCCTCTCGGGCTTCGGCTCTCATTAAGGCTTGATAGGAAAACGGCGGCAGTCGGGCCTCTGCCCGATCTTTCAATGCCTGCCGCATAAAACCGGAATACCCTCGCCGGGTGAGTTCCACTAATAATGGGTGGTCAGGGTGGCGCGTCTGTAAAACAACCTGGCCGGGTTTATGTTCACGTCCGGCCCGCCCGGCTACCTGGGTAATCAATTGCGCCGTGCGTTCTTCACTTCTGAAGTCGGTGCTATATAAACTGGCATCGACATCCACAATAGCCACCAGGGTGACATTGGGAAAATGATGACCTTTGGCCAGCATTTGAGTGCCGACCAACAGGTCGATACGTTCTTCCTGTATTTCGGTTAATAGTCGTTCCAGACTGCCTTTGCGGCGGGTACTGTCCCGGTCGATACGGGCCAGTCGGGCGGTGGGGAATAGTTCGGTGAGTATTTGCTCCACGCGCTCAGTACCCAAACCTAAAGGTCTTAAATCAGTGGACTGGCATTCAGGGCAGTGAGGATCAAAAGGTTTTTGATACCCACAGTGATGACAACGCAATACCCGTTCTCCTGCATGAATCACTAAACGGGCATCGCAATAATGACATTCCGCCACCCAGCCACAGGCATGACAAATACAGGTAGGGGCAAATCCGCGTCGGTTCAGAAATATCAGGCTTTGTTCGCCCTTGGCCAGGTTGTCCGTCAATAATCGAATCAAGGGCAAGGATAATCCTTCACGCAGAGGCTGACCGCGTATGTCCAGTCGCACAAAACCGGGGGCCAAAGCACCCGTGGCGCGTTGGGTCAAATGGATATGCCGGTAACGCCCCAGTTGGGCATTGTGGCAACTCTCCATAGACGGGGTGGCCGAACCCAAAACCACCGGAATGTTGGCTTGCTGGCCCCGCATCACAGCCACATCACGGGCCGAAAAGCGCAGTCCATCTTGCTGCTTGTAAGATCCATCATGCTCTTCATCCAGAATAATCAACCCTGGCGATTGCAGCGGAATCAAAGCCGCCGATCGGGCACCCAACAGCACCTGGGCCACGCCTGACTGGGCCTGGCTCCAGGCTTGCTCGCGCTCACCAACGGAAAGTCCAGAATGAAACACCGCCACCCTCCCGGCCAAACGCTCACGAAAACGCCGCTCCAGTTGCGGTGTCAGGCTGATTTCCGGCAATAAAATCAGCACTTGTTGTTGTCTGGCCAACACTTCTTGAGCCAAATGCAGATACACCTCGGTTTTGCCACTGCCCGTCACGCCTTCCAACAGAAAAACCTGAAAACGCCCCAGGCATTCACGCACAGCCTGCACCGCCACCGCTTGCTCCTCATTAAGCGTGAGCGGCACAGACAATGGCGTGCTGCGGGTGACGGCTTCCGGCAGGCTACGCCACTCAGCCAGTCCTTTGTGGACAAGTGCCTCGGCGGTTGATCGCCAGTCGTAGGGCAGTTCACGCAGTTGATCACGGTTCAGGCCTTGTTCGTTCGTGCGTAATTGGGCCAGTAATTCCGCCTGACGCGGCGCACGTTGCAAGCCGGTCGGTGTCTCTGTGCCTAAGGCAAACAAACGCATGCAAAGGGTAAGAGCAGGTACAGGCATCTGGCCTTTGCGGAGCAACGTCGTCAATCCGGCGGCCAGAGTTTCTCCTATAGGATGATGGTAATAACGGCTGACCCAGCTTAAAAAAGCCAGATGCCGGGCATCAAACAGAGGCTCGGCATCCACAATTCTCAGGCAGGCACGCAGTTGATCCGGGCGGCATGAACTGGACTCTACCTGCTCCAGCAATAGGCCTATTTTTCGGGTACGCCCGAAGGGAACCTCAACACGAACGCCCGGTTTAAGGCGGTCTAATGTGCAATCCGGTGGCGGCAGGTAATCAAAAACCCCAGGCAAAGGGACTGGCACGGCAATCTTGAGTATGAGGGACATGGACGCGAAAAACCGTTTACAAGATGAACCTAAGATGACAATTTATCCACAGAACATGTGGATAACTGTGTGGATGACTCTGCTGAAGGGTCTCAAAGTTGGCATGAATACAGGGCTTTCATTGAATTGCAAAGAATTTGTCCAACAATGAAAAACCGCTAGTAAAGCCGATCTGATGGACAACTCCGGCTTGAGTCAAGCCCCTGAACCCGATTATTCGCTTGACACACTCAACTTCTGGCCTCTGTGTATAAGATAAATTTGATTGTTAACCGTCGGAGCAAACATGCACAGTCATCATCAGCCGGTATTGCGTACCGATGCCTCTGGAATGCCTCTGGAGTGGATCGGCTACCAGCAAGCCGCCCGATTGTACTACCTTGATCTGGTCGCCTATAGCTGCGGAACTCTACTGTACACCCTACGCGGCGGCATCAATTCCAAAACCGGTCTACGCAGCCTGATTGAAGTCAATTCCATCATTGCCACCCATCAGGGCCGCATCGCCAAACCAAGCCATCACCCCAATTACATCCCACCCCTGAGCAATCAGGCCCTGTTCCGCCGCGACGACCACCTCTGTCTTTACTGTGGCCACCGTTTCGGAAATGGCGATCTCTCCCGCGATCACGTCACACCCATCAGCCAAAAAGGGGCCGACCGCTGGAACAACGTCGTGACGGCCTGCAAACGCTGCAACAACCACAAAGCCGGTCGCACACCCGAACAAGCCGGTATGCAGCTTTTGGCCATTCCCTTCATACCCACCCATGCCGAATACATCTACCTGCAAGGCCGCAGAATTTTGAGCGATCAAATGGACTTCCTCAAAGCTCATTTCCCCCGCCGCAGTCCCTTGCACCAGCGTTCAAGCTAAAGCCACTCCGTAAGGCTACGTGGTTCAAACCTGAGCCACTCAGGAGTAACATCCCACATCATTCAAAAACGACACACAAGGAGCGTGTACATGGTGAATATAGGGATTATCGGACATGGCTACTGGGGCCCCAATCTACTCAGAAACTTCACTGCCACACCAGACTGCCGGGTATTGGCCGTTTGTGATACAGACGCCACCCGCTTACTGCCGCTTCAATCCAGCCATCCTGGCCTGGTAACCACCACCAATCCCCAGGATTTAATTACCCACCCTGCCCTGCATGCCATAGCCATCGCCACTCCGGTAGCCAGCCATTATTCACTGGCCATGCAAGCCTTGACTGCCGGTAAACACGTATTTGTTGAAAAACCCCTGGCTGCCAGCACCAAACAGGCAGAAACCCTGGTTAACAAGGCCCGACAAACCGGTTTATGTGTACAGGTTGATCATACGTTCATATACACCGGTGCCGTGCGAAAAATAAAGGAACTAATAACCGGGGATGAACTGGGTCCACTATACTACTACGATTCCGTACGGGTAAATCTGGGCTTGTTCCAGTCAGATGTCAGTGTATTATGGGACTTGGCCGTACACGATCTGTCCATACTCGACTACATACTCAACGAGCCACCCTATGCAGTATCCGTAACCGGACAGCGACATATTGATGGCAGCCCGGAAAACATCGCCTTTATTACCTTGTTGTATCCCGGCAACTTCATAGCCCACCTGCACGTAAACTGGCTGGCACCGGTAAAACTAAGACGTACTCTTATTGGTGGAAGCCGTAAAATGATAGTCTATGATGACCTGGAACCCAGCGAGAAAATCAAGGTATATGATAAAGGCATCACCCTGAATGGCCACCCGGTAACCAAACACCGGGCCATGTTTGACTACCGAACCGGAGATATGTGGGCCCCCAGGATAGATACCACCGAAGCCCTTAAACTACAAACCCTAAAATTCATAAACTCCATACAGACAGGAGAACCATCACCCAGTGATGGAGAAAGCGGTGTGCGGGTAGTCCGCATACTCGAAGCCGCTGAACGTTCCTTACAGGAACGAGGCCGACCCGTGCGTATGGACAGGCCATTCAAAGCCTCTGTTCCAGTATAAAGACCAGCCGTATTCCCGTTTAGTCAATACACAAAAAAACCGATCAAGGAGTGAGTCATGGTGCCATACCTGGATTTGAAAGCACAATACCGCAGCATGGAAGATGAAATAAAAACCGCCATAATCAAGGTACTGGAAAGCGGCCAATACAGCCTGGGCAATGAAGTCAATACTCTGGAGCAGGAGTTTTCAGAATATTGCCATACCCAATATGGCGTAGGGGTAAACTCAGGAGCCAGTGCCCTGCATCTGGCCTTGCTGGCGGCAGGCATTAAACCAGAAGACGAAGTCATTACCGTATCAGCTACTTTTGTGGCTACCGTGGCGGCAATAGGTTATACCGGTGGCAAGGCCGTATTGATCGACATAGAGCCACATACATTAAACATGGATGCCCGCCTGATAGAATCAGCCATTACGGACAAAACCCGTGTAATACTGCCCGTACACCTGCATGGACATCCGGTTGATATGGATCCGATACTGGCCATTGCCCGTGCCTATAACCTGATAGTCATTGAAGATGCGGCGCAGGCCCACGGGGCCAGATATAAAAACAAACCTGTAGGCGGTCTGGGTGATATGGGATGTTTCAGTTTTTATCCGGGCAAAAACCTGGGCGCGTATGGAGAAGGCGGCATGATCGTCACCAATAACCCGGACTACGCCCAAACCATACGGCAACTCAGAGACTGGGGACAAACAAGCAAAAACGAACACCGCCTTAAAGGGTATAACTATAGAATGGATAATATACAGGCCGCCATTTTAAGAGTAAAACTAAAGTATCTGGATGAATGGAACATGGCCCGACGCACCCATGCCGAAAGATATGATAGTCTACTGTCCGATCTGTGCTTAAAAATACCTGAACAAACCCCGGACACCCTACCAGCATACCATGTCTATGCCCTGCGAACCCGTTACCGTGACGGACTTAAACAACATCTGAACCAGCGTAACATACAAACCGGAATACATTACCCGATACCCATACACCAACAAGCCGCCTACACAGATCTAGGCTATCAATACGGGGATTTACCCATTACCGAACAGGCGGCCCAGGAATTACTCTCCCTGCCCATGTATCCGGAACTTGCGGAAACCGACATCAACACCGTATGCACGGCTATACGTGAATATCTGGAAAAACAGGTGGAGCACAGGGCATGAATACCCGCTGCAAAAACCCGAACAAAAACCAGTACGCCTTGCCGGGGCCCTGTTTTCTTGAATTGCTGCACATCGAACGCTTAAGAGCAGAGCGATCCGGATCAGCATTATCATTGATTTTAATTGATCTAGGCCATGGAAGAACCCCGAACGACGGTTCGGGTCAATTGCTGCTCAGGTTTTTACATGACTGCACACGAATCAGTGACAAAATAGGCATATTGGATACCGGCACTATGGCCTTGTTACTGCCGGATACAGGCTTGTCAGGTGCCCAGGACGTAGCCAGTCATATCAGTACCCAATCAGGACGATTATATGCCAGCCTGATGGTGGCCACCTTCCCCCATCAGGTATTTGAACGCTTATTGAACGGAACCGGGCCTAATGCCGCACTAAACCCGTTTCTACACAGTGATGTCTACCGGCCAAAACCTTTGGAAGAAACAGCCAAACGGCTTATGGACATTATATTAAGCCTGAGCGCGATCATCGTATTATCACCCTTGATGGCCTTGCTGGTCATGGCGATACGGATAAGCTCGGAAGGACAGGCCATATACCGGCAGGAACGTCTGGGAAGAAATGCCGCACCCTTTACCTTGTACAAATTCAGAACCATGTACCACGACAGCAGCGAAATCCTGCATAAAAACTACGTCAGTCAATACATCAGAGGGGTATTGCCGGAACCCAAAACAGAATCAGAAAAACCAGAACCCTACAAAATACGGCAAGACCCGAGAATCACCCCGTTAGGCCATATACTCAGAACTACCAGCCTGGATGAACTGCCTCAGTTGTTCAATATACTTAAAGGAGAAATGAGCCTGGTAGGGCCACGCCCGGCCATAGACTACGAAGCGCGGGAATATCAGGCCTGGCATCTGCGGCGAATACTGGTAATGAAACCCGGTCTGACCGGTTTATGGCAAGTAGAAGGCCGCAGTGCCACCCGATTCGACGACATGGTACGCATGGATATACGTTACATACAGGGGTGGTCATTGTGGATGGACATGAAAATACTGATGCAAACCGCAGGAGTAGTCCTGTCCAGGCGCGGTGGGTTTTAGATATTCCGGGCTTGAATCAACACGAACAGGCACAAAAACGGGGAATGGATAAATACCGGGTTCCTCCATGCCATTCAGTCTAAATTAACGGAGTAACACAATGGACTCAGTAGGGATAATTGGCCTGGGTTATGTGGGTTTACCACTGGCTTTGCGCTTTGCCGAAGCCGGAATGAGCGTAACCGGGTTCGATATAGATACCGTCAAGGTAAATACCTTGAACCATGGCAAAAGTTACATCCGGCACATAGGCGATGAAGCCATACGCAACGGCAAGGAAAACGGATTTCATGCCACTAATGATTTAATGCAGATACAACTACTGGATGCCATTATACTCTGCGTGCCTACCCCACTTAACACCTACAGGGAACCCGATCTCAGTTATGTACTCAACACGGTAGACAGCATCACACCGTATTTACAGGCCGGCCAACTGGTGGCATTGGAAAGCACTACCTATCCGGGAACCACCGAAGAAGAACTACGCCCCAGGCTGGAATCTTCAGGATATACAGTAGGAAAGGATATTTTTCTGGTATTTTCCCCTGAACGGGAAGACCCTGGAAATAGACAGTATACAACCCGTAGCATACCCAAAGTAATCGGCGGATGTACCGAAGCCTGCCTGCAAGCCGGCATCAAGTTGTATAGTCAGATTATCGACCAGGTAATACCCGTAAGTTCTACCCGAACTGCAGAAATGATCAAACTGCTGGAAAACATACACCGGGCCATCAACATAGGACTGGTGAATGAAATGAAGATAGTCGCCGATCGCATGGGTATCGACATACATGAAGTGATACGGGTGGCCGCCACAAAACCATTTGGTTTTACTCCATACTATCCAGGCCCCGGACTGGGTGGACATTGTATTCCCATAGATCCATTTTATCTGACCTGGAAAGCCAGGGAATATGGCGTACATACCCGTTTCATAGAACTGGCCGGACAAATCAACAGCGATATGCCACACTGGGTAATGGGTAAAATTATGGATGCCCTCAACACCCGGCAGAAATCCATACGGGGCAGTCGAATACTGATATTAGGCATCGCCTACAAGAAAAATGTTGACGACATGAGGGAATCGCCGGCAGTAAAACTCATGGACATGCTGAACGAACGCGGAGCACATATTGCCTATTCAGACCCTTGGGTACCCACTTTTCCAAAAATGAGGGACTATTACTTCGATATGGAAAGCACTGAAATTAACCCCGAAATACTGGCGGGTTTTGATCTGATACTGCTCACTACTGACCACGATGATTTTGATTATCCCCTGATCCAGCAGCAAGCCCAACTGATAGTCGATACACGCGGGGTATACCAGGGCCAATACCAGAACGTAATCAAGGCATGAAAATCGTCAGTGTAGTGGGAACACGACCGAATCTGGTCAAAATTGCCCCGTTGTGCCAGCACATCAGTGCGCGGTACCGCCAGGGTATTCAACATATACTGATACATACCGGGCAACATTACGATGATGCCTTGTCCGGAGCATTTATTCGTGAATTGCAAATCCCACCGCCCGATGTACAACTGCATACCGGTTCAGGCACGCATGCCGCACAAACTGCACGTATTATGGCCGCACTGGAACCCGTACTCGTGCAGGAACAACCGGACTGGATTATCGTACCCGGAGATGTTAATTCAAGCCTGGCGGCCACATTGGTCGCAGTTAAACTAAACCTGAAGGTGGCGCATCTGGAAGCCGGTTTAAGAAGTTTTGACCGCAGTATGCCCGAGGAAATAAACCGTATCATTACCGACTCAGTATCAGACCTGTTATTAACACCCTCAGCAGAGGCTGACCATAATCTGTTACGCGAAGGCATAGCACCGCAACGGATACGCAGGGTAGGCAATATAATGGTCGATACCCTGAATACCCATCTGCACGCTGCACGAAACCGGGATATACTGGAAAGACTGGCGATCAATCCAGGGGAATACTGTTATGTCACCCTGCATCGGCCTTCAAATGTAGATAATGCCCAGACATTAAACCGCATATTTGAAAGCCTTAGAGAATTAAGCCAACAGTTAACGATTATATTTCCGGTACATCCCAGAACCCTGGAACGAATCAATAACTACTGCATTCCATACCTGGATAACCACCGCATCAAACTGATTGCACCAGTAGCCTATCTGGATTCAATAAAATTACTGGATGCTGCGCGTTTTGTACTGACAGACTCCGGTGGTTTACAGGAGGAATCGACCTGTCTTGGTAAACCCTGCCTGACCTTGAGAGAAAATACCGAGCGACCCATAACCCTGACCCACGGCACGAACCGGTTAACCCGCCCGGAAACGCTAAGCCGGGATATGGCGATACTACTGGAAGCTTCGCAGGGTGCTCCCCCTGCGCTGGAATTATGGGACGGTAAAACCGCTGAACGGATTATTAAAGCTTTACTGGATATGGGTGATACCTGACAGTCACGTACATACCCTACTCAAAAAATCTGCGTAAAAAGTAAATTAAAGGATAGCTTATGTCGTCTAGTACCCAGCATTTTTTCAAACACCGTGTCAACACTGCGGCAAAAACAAAACAAACCATGCGTATATGGATAGATCTGGACAACTCACCCCACGTCCCGTTTTTTAGCCCCATCATTGAAGATTTAAGACGGGCAGGTTTTGAAGTCTGTCTGACCGCACGCGATGCTTATCAGGTGCACGAGATGCTGGAATTACACGGCATTGAATGCCCATCAATAGGCCGACATTATGGACGAAACACACTGATGAAAGCATGGGGGTTACTCACAAGAACCCTGCAACTCATGCAACCCGTTATAAACATGAAACCGGATCTGGCCGTCTCTCACGGTTCCAGGGCGCAGTGTTTACTGGCAAAGGTTTTAGGCATACGCTCCGTTGTTATTGAAGATTATGAACATGGCGTACATACCTCCCGCCCCGATGTATTGATACGCCCAGAATGCCTGACTTCACAACGCCATACCCAGGGCAAAACACGGCTTATGTTTTATCCTGGAATAAAGGAATATGTCTACGTTGAGCGGTTTGAACCACACGCTGATTTTCTTGGTGATTACCCTGTTCAAGAAAACGAGATAATTGTCACACTAAGGACACCCGCCACTGAAGCCCATTACCATAACAAACAGGCAGAGGCATTATTTGAAGCCGCAATAATCCGTTTATTGTCCCGTGATGATACCAAACTGTTTGTATTGCCCAGAAACTCGGCCCAGCACACACAAATCAACACACGCTGGGCTACGGATATACATTCAGGCCGTATTATCATCCCCAGGCACGCCATATCCGGACTGGATTTATTATGGTGTTCCGATCTGGTAATTGGAGGCGGGGGAACCATGAACCGGGAAGCTGCCGCACTGGGTGTTCCGGTTCTCAGTATTTTCACGGGTAAACCCGGAATGGTCGATCAATATCTTGAAACCCAGGGAAAATTAAAGTTTATTCATACCCCTGAGGAACTATCCTGTCTGGATACACTGGAAAAAAGAAAAGTGGTTAAACTGGAAAAAGGCGGCTTGATAGCCACACGCGCAGCCATCGTCAGTCTGCTATCCAGCGTAGTTAACAAAGGATTGGATACATGATAAGAATCATACCCACACTGGATTACGAAATACACGGTAACGGACATGGATGCGCCCGGGAGTTGATGGTACAGCCTACTGAACGCTTAATGGATATGTTTAATTCATATCAGGCACGCATAACGATTATGGCTGATGTTGCAGAGATACTCAGGTTTCGTGATTATCACCATGAAAACGGCCATGATCATTATCACGCACAGGCGATAGAAACCCAGTTAAAAAAAGCCATATCCGAAGGACATGATGTGCAATTACACCTGCATTCCTCATATTTCAATGCACACCATGTCAATAACCATTGGCAACAGGACTGGTCTGAATATGATTTTGCACGACTGGATTACTCACGCATGAACTGGATGATTCATTCATGCAAAACCTATCTTGAACAGTTACTACAACCGGTAAATCCTGATTATCGCTGTATTGCATTCCGGGCAGCCAACTGGTCCATGCATCCATCAGAACAGGCTATTCGGGCCTTGTTGAATAATGGTATCAGCATTGATACTTCTGTTTTTAAATACGGACGCAGAAACCATCCAGTACAATTTGATTATACTCATGCCCATAGCCACTTCATGCCCTGGCCCGTCTCTACTGACGATATTTGTTGTCGTGACCCAAACGGAAAACTGATTGAACTGCCTATCTACAGCGAGGCACGTTCTGTATGGGATTTTCTAAGCCTGAACCGGATGTTCCGTATTATTCAGGCCCTACCTCATCGCATCAACATACCGAAACAGGCCTCCAACCCCAAGGTCGCACCACCCTCTGTTTGGCGGGATAAAATGGCCTGGAAAGCCGATATTAACCAAAGTACCGGAAAACAACTGATAGGCATAGCAGAAAAGTTAACCGCCTATCAAAACCAGCATCTTGATGAACTGGTTCCTTTTGTACTGATTGGGCATTCAAAGCTGTTTAACGCCTGGAATGAACACACCATACGGCCTTTTCTGGAGCATTGCCTGAAAAACCAGCAC
>JBPCSC010000055.1:0-2556 GCA_051007495.1 Methylococcaceae bacterium
GTGTCGTAGATGTCCGGGATTTCAAGCAATACGTGCTTGGTGTCCTGTTTTATCGCTTTTTCAGTGAACACTTTGCGGCCTACATCAAAGGCGAGGAAATTGAGCCATGATTCTGGAAAACAAACTCAACATCACCGATCAAATCAAGTTAGCGAAAACCGAAGAAAAAATCAGCAAGCAAAAAGCCAAACAGCTTTTTGATTCCGGCGACATAACCAAGGTGGAAGTCGGCACTTTTGCCGGGCTTGGCTTTATGCACGCCTATTTGTTTGGGGATATTTATCCCTTTGCCGGAACAATCCGCGATGTCAATATCGCCAAGGGTAACTTTCGTTTCGCGCCGCTGATGTATTTAGAACCCTCGCTGAAACATATCGATGCCATGCCACAAAGCACGTTTGACGAGATCATCGAAAAATATGTCGAGATGAATATTGCCCACTCTTTTCGAGAAGGCAATGGCCGGGCCACCCGCATCTGGCTGGACTTGATACTGAAAAAAGAAATCCGGCAGGTAGTGGATTGGAACCGGGTGGACAAAGATGAATACCTCTCCGCCATGCAGCGCAGTGTGGTGAAAGATATTGAAATAAAAGTATTGCTAAAACCCGCCTTAACCGCCCAGATTGACGACCGCGCCCTGTTTATGAAGGGCATTGATGTCAGCTATTTCTATGAAGGCTATAGCGAATACAAGACCGAGGAACTGTAAGCATGAGCAATGCGATTTTTTGGAAAAGCTGCTGGATGGGGCGGTGGTGGAGTGGAAGGCGTTGGGTGAGATTTTTGATATTTCCGCAGGTGGCGACGCACCAAAAGTTGCACTATCAGAATCCTGTCAAATGGGACAGGGGATTAATTTCTATATGGGTGGATTGATAAAACCAAGTTTGAAAACCAGGCCTGATAATATTTTTGTTCCCACGCAGGAACTGGTTATGAGAAAAAGCAATATGAGTATTGTCGGGATGTGCTATTTAGTGTTCCAAAAACCGGAGATTAAAAATGTTTAGGGAAATCGACAGGTTAAAGGCGCGACTGGATGCCTTGCGTCCATTGGATTCGTGGGTGGTGAAAAGCCTGCAAGACGATTTGGTGGTGCGCTGGACTTATCACTCCAACGCCATTGAAGGTAATACGCTGACTTTGCTCGAAACCAAAGTGGTGCTTGAAAACGGCATCACCGTTGGCGGAAAGACCTTGCGAGAGCATTTTGAAGCCATTAACCACCGTGAGGCGATTTATTACGTTCAAGATATTATTCAGAACCATGAACCGCTGTCTGAATGGCAGATTCGCTGTATTCATCAACTTATTCTGAAAAACATTGATGACGAATCTGCCGGGCACTATCGAACAGTCAATGTGGCAATATCAGGAGCCAGTCATACCCCGCCAGACTGCACGCTGCTGACAGAAAAGATGGCGCAATTACTCGATTGGTATCACGCACGCGCCAATACCGTGCACCCCATAGAAACAGCAGCAAAACTCCATGCCGATTTTGTTGGCATTCATCCATTCATTGATGGCAACGGACGTACATCCCGCTTGCTGATGAATCTGGAACTCATGCAATCAGGGTATCTGCCTTGTATTATCACGGTAGATCATCGACTTAAATACTATGAGGCATTGGACGCATGGACGGCAAAAAGCGAAACGCAGCCCTTTATTAAACTGGTTGCCGATGCGCAGATGGAGGCTTTCAAACAGTATCAACGTCTGTTAGGTTTTTGAACGCTTACGGGTTTGCAGCCAAAATTGGCCTTTAGCGGTGAGTCTGTATTGTTGTCGCCTGCTGTTGGGTTTGTCGGGCAGGGTCATTTCTATCATTCCACTGGCGAGTGCCGGAGCAAGCCAGGTTTGCCGGAAAGATTTTCGATCACTCAGTTCCATGCGCTGTTGCAGCACTTCACGACCTAACGCACCCGCCGCCAATGCTTCCAGCAAACGCATGACTTGGGGGGTGTCTTGGGGGATGTCTTGGGGGGTTATCTCTTGCAAGGCCTCATGAATGCAGCCCAGCATAAAACGAATGAACGGCGCGCAGTCCGTTGCTTCGCTGCTGGCGGCTATGGCCTGGTAATAGGCAGTCTGATGTCGGTGAACCACACTTTCTACAGGCAACCAGGCCAAAGCAGGCTGCCAGCGCGATAGCAGCAGCGTCTGCCACATCCGCCCCATGCGTCCATTACCATCGGCGAACGGATGGATAAACTCAAATTCATAATGAAACACGGAACTGGCGATCAGTGCGTGCTCCTTGCAGGCCGCAAGCCAGTCAAACAACTGGCGCATCAGTCTGGGAACCTGATTGGCGGGTGGTGCAATGTGCAGAATCTGGTTGCCCGTCATGACACCCACGCCTCCATGACGATAAGACCCCGGAAAATCCAGCAGACCCTGCATCAATAAGCGATGCGCCTCCAACAAATCGGTTTCGCTGTGACTATCCCAGTCGGGCAGTTTTTCATACACGGCCAGGGCATTCCGCGCTTCCTGCAATTCACGCGGCGGGGCCAGCACCCGTTTGCCCTCCAGTAACGCGGTGAT
>JBPCSC010000056.1:0-1490 GCA_051007495.1 Methylococcaceae bacterium
GTACAGGGGCGGTTACGCTTTCCGGCACCAGCACATACTCGGGTGCGACCAGCATCACCGGGGGCAGCCTGCTGGTTACGGGGGCTTTGGCGAATACCGCCAGTGTGACGGTCGCCAATGGAGCCACGCTCGGGGGTTCCGGCAGCATCGGCACCACCGGAACCAGCGGTGTCGTCACGGTGCAAAGTGGCGGCATTCTGGCCCCGGGCAACAGCCCGGGCTTGCTGACCCTCAATAATGGTTTGACGGTAAGTTCCGGGGGTATTCTCGCTATGGAGATCACCGGCACGACGGCAGGGACTGGCTACGATCAGCTTAAGGTCAACGGTACGGTCGACATTACCGGAGCCACGCTGTCGCTCAGTCTGGGCAGCTTCGTACCGACAGGGGGTGATCGCTTCACCCTCATCGACAATGATGCGGCAGATGCCATAGTGGGAACACTGAACGGATTGGCGGAGGGTGCTTCCACAACAATCAGTAACAAAAGCTTTCTGGTGAGCTATGTGGGGGGAGACGGCAATGACCTGGTTTTGACCGCTGTTATCAATAATACATCGCCCGTTCTGACCAACCTGAATCTCGATAGCGTCAACTGGGCGGGTGCGAACAACAGCGTCATACTGGACGCATCGGGCAATGCCAGCGTAAGCGATACGGAAAACGATGCCGCCAACTGGAATGGAGCCAGTTTGACGGTGCAGCGAGCCGGTACTGCCGTGAGTGCCGATACGTTCGGATTCAGTACCAGCGGCGCGAGTTTTACGGTCAGTGGCAACAATCTGCAAACGGCTGGACAAACCTTTGCTACGTTCACCAACACCAATGGCATTCTGACACTGAGTTTTGCCAATGGCGGAACCGATGCCACCAACGCGTTAGTGCAAGATGTTATCCGCCACATCAGCTACCGTAACGACACCCCGTCTGGAGAGGCCACGCTGCGGTTTACCTTGAATGATGGTGCCGGTGGCTCCAACACCGCAGATGTCACGGTAGCCAGCGACAGCATTTACGTGACCAATCCTGTCGATACCGCTACCGTTGATGTCAGTAACGGGGTGAGTTTCAGTGAAGCCGTGGCGATAGCCGCAGCCGATACGACAGGAACCCAGACGCTGGTTTTGCCTGCCAGTTTGCCCTCTACGGGATCAACGGCAGCGAACCTGCTGATTGCCGATTTAACCCTGACCGAAAACCTGAGCATCCGTCAGGAAGGCTCATGGCGTTTGGGTGGAACGCATACACTGACGATTCCTGCCGGTATTGATCTGAGCTTCAGCAATTCAGGTCTTTATCTCATGAACCCGATTGCCGGTGCCGGGAACATTATCAGCACCATAAACGGTTCACCTCTGATCTTTACCTCAACGTCCAATAGTGGATTTACCGGCACTATCAGAATGACAGCCGGTTTTATTCAGGCCGAATCGGCCTCTTCTTTTGGTGGAGCCACGTTGATTGCAACGGATACCAGTGGGTATTACACC
>JBPCSC010000057.1:0-3660 GCA_051007495.1 Methylococcaceae bacterium
CCTCCAATAGTAATCGCTTGATCTGGCCTATAAATGCCGCCGGTGAACGCTGCCTCATGGGCCATATTTGTTCATATAACGCTACCGTGGCTTCCGGCGTGGGTTGTCCCGGGCTTAACACCCGACTGGGTGGAGCCAGATCAAACCCCCTGGGATAGAGTTTGGAGCGGGCCAGATCGCGGGTGGTGGGATACTTTAGAAAATCTCCGTACAGATTTAACCCGCCACACGTAGCACAGGCAAAACCCAACCAGCGGTATTCTTCGGTATAGCGTTGATCATCCATCTCATCAAACAGCATGGGATAAAGGTATTCAAATACCTTGGCATGCGGGGTTTTGTTTCCGCAATGGCTGCACTCCAATATCTCGTTTTCAATTTTTCTGGACATATTAGCCTTGGCAAAATCGTGAATATGACTCAGGCAGAAGCCGGGCGGCGCAGACTGACCGGCATACGCTTCGCCCCCCACGTTCCTGCATGGGCTTCAAATACTCCGGCCAGCCGGGTTCCGCAGTGTTTACAGCCGCCTGTTTCGGTCAGGTTCCAATCGGATAGGGTATACCAGTCCCGGCCTATTAATATCTGTCCACACTGGTGACAATAAGTACTGGATGCCGCTTTGTCATGCACATTGCCGACGTAGACATGGCGCAGGCCATTACTCAGGGCAATGCGCCTGGCTATCAGCAAGGTTTCAGACGCGGTATTGGGTATGTCACGCATTTTCCAGTCGGGGTGAAACGCGGTGAAATGTAAAGGGACATCCGGTCCCAGTCGGTCGGCTATCCAACGGCTTAACGCATCCAGTTCGGCGGGGCTGTCGTTTTCACCCGGTATCAGTAAGGTAGTAATCTCCAGCCACACCGAGGTTTCATGGTAGATGTATTCCAGAGTATCGAGTACAGCTTGCAAGTGCCCACCACATAAGCGGTGATAAAACCCTTCGCTAAAAGCTTTAAGGTCTACGTTGGCGGCATCCATGTAACGATAAAATTCGGCCCGGGGTTCAGGGCAGACATAACCCGCCGTGACCGCTACCGAGCGTATGCCCAGTTCTTTGCATGCTTTGGCCACGTCGATGGCATATTCATGGAATATCACCGGGTCGTTGTAGGTAAACGCCACACTACGGCATCCCAGTTGGGCCGCTGCTTTTGCAATCAATTCGGGTGAGGCTTCATCCATCAGGGCATCCATTTCCCGGGATTTACTGATGTCCCAGTTCTGACAAAACTTGCACGCCAGATTACATCCGGCGGTGCCGAAGGAAAAAATGGGGGTTCCCGGCAGGAAATGGTTGAGGGGTTTTTTCTCGACAGGATCAATACAAAACCCGCTGGATCGACCGTAAGACAGCAATGCCATCTGGCCGCCTACATTGCCCCGCACAAAACACAGGCCGCGCTGCCCTTCGTGCAGTGTGCAAAACCTTGGACATAGGGTACATTTCACCCGCTGATCGTCGAGTTTCTGCCCGTAGCGGCCCGGGAAAACCGAAGTATTTGCAATAGGGGTATCCATAATAGGGTTACGCTCCAGAAAAAGTGATTAAGAAAACACGCAGATTCAGCCCAATCGCCCTCCCTGAACATTCGAACATCCGCTTATTGCGGACATCCACGGCCTCATTTACTACCAACGAGGAACCCTCATGATACCGACACGACATCCCGCTGTCGCAGGTGCTTTTTACCCGGCCGATCCGGGTCAGTTACATCTTAGTGTGCAAGCCTATCTACACGCAGCCAAAGAACTGCCCGATACCCCGCCCAAAGCTATTATCGCCCCTCATGCGGGTTATGTTTACTCAGGGCCAATAGCCGCCACAGTATACAAAACCCTGCAAACGGCCAAAGACACGATACGCCGGGTAATACTTATAGGCCCTGCTCATCGGGTGGGGTTTCGCGGTATTGCTTTAAGTCATGCAGCCGTTTATGCCAGCCCATTGGGTGATATTCCGGTAGATCATGAGGCTTATTCCTTACTAAACGGCCTGGCTTATGTGGGGTTTCTGGATGAAGCCCACACGCATGAACACAGCCTGGAAGTGCAACTGCCTTTTTTGCAGGAGGTATTGGGATCGTTCAGTCTGGTGCCACTGGTTGCCGGTGAAGCCACACCGGAACAGGTGAGCGAGGTACTGGAACGGCTTTGGCAGGACACGGCCACGGTGCTGGTGATTAGCTCGGATCTCAGCCATTACCACGATTATGCAACGGCGCAACGACTGGATCAGGCCACCACCCTGGCCATAGAAAATCTGCAACCGGAAGCCATCAGCAATGAATCGGCCTGCGGACGAGTACCGGTCAAAGGTTTGCTGACACTGGCAAAACGCAAGGGCTGGACGGCAAAGACGGTGGATGTGAGAAATTCCGGTGATACCGCCGGCAACAAAGATAGAGTCGTGGGGTATGGTGCTTATGTCTTCCACTGAAACAACATGCCGATTATCACCGGGCATACAGACGATGCTGCTGGATATCGCTCTGTTGTCCATACATCATGGTTTGGTCTGCGGAAAACCGTTTCCGGTTGGGTCTGAGGGACTGGCACCGGAACTGGCCAAGCCTTCGGCCACCTTCGTGACGATCAACCTGAATGGTAACTTGCGGGGGTGTGTCGGTAGCTTGCAGGCCGTGCGTCCTTTGGCCAGTGATGTCGCCTACAACGCTTATGCGGCGGCGTTTCTGGATAGACGGTTCGGCCCGTTAAGTGCCGGAGAAGCCGGGCAAATCCGCTTGCATCTGTCCTTGCTGACACCGGCTTTGCCGATGCAGTTTGGTTCTGAAGCGGATCTGCTCAGTCAGATCGTTCCGTTTGAAGATGGGCTAATACTGGAAGACGGCGGCAGGCGGGGGACATTTCTGCCTTCGGTATGGGAATCCCTGCCCCGACCTGAGCAGTTTTTTCATCATCTTAAACTCAAGGCTGGATTGCCGACCGATCATTGGTCGCCTACGGTGCGAGTCTGGCGTTACCACACCGAGTCGATACATCAACCCGACCGGTAATCAATACCCTTCTTTCTCAATGAGATAACGCTGTATGGCCGCCTCGTACACGTCAGTGGAAATTTTGGGGCCATACACGACCAACTGACAATGCTCCTCGACGATGATGCTCAGCAGACGAAACGCGTTGCGGGGCGTTAATTGCCTGACTATAAATTGAGCCTTGCTCTCGCCGTCGTCCTCGAAAATATCCGCCAGATGGATAGGCGGACTCCCCGGCTTGCGGGATACGTTCATGCGTTTTTCGACGAGGCGGATCATGTTGTCTGCCGACCAACTGATAGAAGAGATGGTTTTGATGCGATCGCTGCGGTAATACTTTTTAAGATCATGCAGTTCGTAAGGCAGAAACAAAATCAGGCCCAGATGATCGATCTGAAAAAGCTGATCATCCAATATGGGCATGACCAATTCACGCATCTTTTCCGGGTCACCCTTGATGCTGGTGGGTTCATCCACCCGATCCACCATCAGATATACCCCGGACAAACCAAAATAACGCACCAGATCCATATACCCTTTCAGCAGGGTGAAGCGGTTTTCAGTGGTGCGCGGAACGCCGTGAAACTCAAACAGGCCGTGGCCAATCTCGTTGATGATCCTGGACATTCCTTCCACTGAAACCGGCACACCTTTGATG
>JBPCSC010000058.1:0-6484 GCA_051007495.1 Methylococcaceae bacterium
AAATGAATGCGGATGTTGGTCGGCTTTGCTGTCTTATTGACACTTTATGCCGTCATTATAACAACACCTTAAAACATGCACTCGATTCACTCATGAATTGAACAGTTATGTGAGGGAAGCTACTCGGGCAGGCATGGCTACAGGATCGGTAAAACCTCGTTTTGTCTAGTCGAACGAGTGCCGCAGGGCCTGGGATAAGGGTTTGTAAAAAGTTTTTTCATTTTCGGTGTTTGGTGTAATTCACCATGAATTCCAATCGTTTGCTGTCATATAAACAACAAACACTCCTGCGATCCCTGTCACTTATGACGTCTGCATGGGTGTTAGTCTCTGGCATGACCGGTGCTATGTGTCGAGCCGGGTTCACATGTGCGTACATTGGTGCAGACACGAACCCGGCTCAAACACCCACTAATTCACAGGAGACCATCATGTCCGACACCACACAGAACACCCCAAACGCCAGCCTCTACGAACGCTTGGGCGGAGCAGCCGCCGTAGATGCTGCCGTAAACATTTTCTACCGCAAGGTCATCGCCGATCATCGCATCAATCATTTTTTTGCCGGTGTCGACATGGAAAAACAGGCCGCCAAACAAAGGGCTTTTCTTACCATGGCATTCGGTGGACCTCATCATTACACGGGGCTGGATATGCGTAGGGGACACGCTCGACTGGTGGAAATGGGGTTGAACGACAGCCATTTTGATGCCGTTCTGGAACACCTGGATGCCACGCTTAAGGAACTGAATGTACCCGGCGAGATGATCACGGAAGTGATCGCCATAGCCGAAAGTACTCGCAATGATGTGCTGAGCCGCTAACCTCAAAACTTCGGCGTATCGCCATGGCTGCCATTCGCTTCGAGCACAAGACCTATCAAACCCGAAACGGCGAGACCGTGCTGGATGCTTTGCTCGGCGCGGGTGTCTCCGTGCCGCACGCCTGCCGCAGCGGTTCGTGTCAAACGTGTCTCATGCGGGCTATCAAAGGCTCACCACCCGCGACAGCCCAGAAAGGACTCAAACAGACTCGTCTGGCACTGAATTATTTCCTGGCCTGTGTGTGTACCCCGGAAATGGACATGGAAGTCACACTGGCTGACGACCTGCCCAGCCCGGTTACTGCCCGGGTCACCACAATCGAGACGCTGGCCAGGGACGTGCTGGAATTGGCACTGACTACGGATGGGCTTCTGGACTACCACCCCGGGCAATTCATCCGCCTTAAAACGCCAGACGGTTTTAGTCGCAGCTATTCCTTGGCCAGCGTACCCGGAGAAGACGACTGTTTACGGCTGCATATACGCCGGATACCGGGTGGGCAAGTCAGTGGCTGGATACATGAACACTTGAAACCGGGTGATGCGATCACGGTGCAAGGCCCTATGGGGGATTGCTTTTACTGTCCGGATCAACCCACGCAAGCACTGATGCTCATTGGGACAGGAACAGGATTAGCCCCTCTATACGGCATTGCCCGGGATGCTCTGCGCCAGGGACACAGCGGCCCCATTCATTTGTTTCACGGCAGCCATGCACCGGAAGGTGTGTACCTTCAACAGTCCTTGCATGAATTGGCCTCCCGCCACCCACAGGTTCAATACACCCCTTGTGTGTCCGGGCAGGACATACCGACCGGCTTTACCCAGGGCCGTGTTCATGAGGTGGCTTTATCCCGATTCTCCAACCTGAGTGGGTGGCGGGTATTTCTCTGTGGCCACCCTGGCATGGTTGAACAGGCCCGGATGATGGCCTTTATAAAAGGTGCTGCCTTTGAAGACATCCATGCGGATCCCTTTACGATGCCCACGAATCCGCATGAGTGACCCGAAAGCAGTTCCCACTCTTAACGCATCCGAACGGATCATCTGAATTACCCATGAACTCAATAGTACCGGTTGATCTGGGCGATTTTCTTGCCACTTTTTTAGCCGCCGCCGGAGTGATATTGAGCGGTGTGGGTTACGCCCTGCTCTATGCCAAAGCCAAACTGCACCGACATCCCAAACTGTTGTACGCAGCCTGGGCCGCGTTTGCCCTGCTGAGTGCTTGCGTACTGATTTTGATTAAGACAGCCCATCTGACCGGTATCTGGCTCGTGCTAACACCACTTCTGTTACTGGGCTATTTGGCTGCTCCACCCTTCGTTTTACGTCTTTGTCACCGCACACACGATTCACTAGACTCTGAGCATTCCCCATGAACGAGACACATTCCCCCCATTGGGCCAGCGAACCCTTCTGGAAAAAAACCGCCATCTGGGTCACGGCCGGATCATTCTTGCTGTTGATTGCGCTGACCTTCGACACGATGTCACAGGTAGCGGCCGGAGGTCGGCGGGTTCCGGCTTACAGCGTCATAAACCAAGCCATCGACTACCGTTACGACGAATCCAGCCATCGTTACCTGCCGGTCATTGGAGGCACATCCCCCCTGTTTGGCCAAACACTCAGCGAAACCGAAGCCGAACAACTGGTGAGCCTGGGCAAGAAAACCATACAAGCCAAAAACTGCGTTAACTGCCACACATTACTTGGTAATGGGGCTTATTACGCCCCTGATCTGACCAAAGCCTGGCTTGACCCAGGCTGGATTGATGCCGGTAACCGGGAAAACCTGATGCTGGCTTTTCTCAAAGATCCACCCGCTAATGCGCGTGGCTTTGGCAGTGGCCGCCGTATGCCTCAACTCGAAATAACCGATGCAGAAGCCCATGGGGTGGTCGCCTTTCTTAAATGGATGTCCGCCATTGACACCAACGGTTTCCCTCACAACTTCAAGACTCTGAACGCACAGGAATCACCATGAATACACTGAATGTCGCGCTAGATTCCCTGAAAAACGTCAGGGCCAGCTTTGATGTTTCCCGACTTGATGGGGGCCAACGACTCGCCATCCATTACTTCAGTGTGGCGGCTATTCTATTCATAGCCCAACTGTTGTTTGGATTATTGGCCGGGCTACAATTTATATGGCCTGGATTTTTATTCGACCGGATCGATTTCAGCGTAAACCGCATGATCCATATCAATGCCATGGTGGTGTGGATGCTGTGCGGGTTCATTGGCTCGGTGTATTGGCTACTGGAGGAGGAAAGCGGGAGCCGAATCATCGGACTCGCACTGGGCCGCGTGGCCTTTTGGGTATTGACCGCCGCAGTCACCGTTGTGGTTTTGGTTTTCCTGTTCATTCAAACCGGTGCGGGCAACGATACGACTCGCTGGTTTATCAACGAAGGACGTGAATACATCGAGGCCCCGCGCTGGGCCGACATCGGCATCGTCGCCGTCATGCTGGTTTTTTTCTATAACGTGGCGGCGACCTTCACCCACGGTCGCTGGTCAGGTATCGCCGGCGTACTGACTCTGGATTTGGTCGCGTTGGCCGGGCTTTATCTGGCCGGAATGTTCTACACCACCAATATCACTGTGGATCAATATTGGTGGTGGTGGGTGATACATCTGTGGGTTGAAGCCACCTGGGAGGTGCTGGTCGGTTGCATCATGGCGTGGAGCCTGATGAAACTGCTGGGAGTAAGCCGAAGGATTGTACAAACCTGGCTGTATATTGAAGTGGCCTTGATGTTCGGCTCAGGCATACTGGGCTTGGGGCATCATTACTTCTGGATCGGAACCCCTGATTACTGGCTCACCATAGGCGGATTTTTCTCCGCCCTGGAACCAGTCCCTTTAGTCGCCATGGTGGTGCATTCGGTTTACGATGCCGGTGTTCACAAACTCAAAAACAACAATCATCCGGCCTTCGCCTGGATCATCGCCCACACGTTCGGTAATTTCCTGGGTGCTGGTGTTTGGGGCTTCATGCACACACTGCCCCAGATCAACATCTATACCCACGGCACTCAGTGGTCGGCTTCTCATGGTCATCTGGCCTTTTTTGGTGCTTATGCCACCCTCATCATCGCGTTCTTCTACATGGCTATTCAGAAAATACGGGGTGAACACGCTTTTGACGGCAAACTGACCGACGGTGGCTGGAAGTGGAAATGGGCCATGGGACTGTTGAATACCGGGGTTATGGGCATGACCATCGCCCTGCTCATTGCCGGTTACGAACAATCGTTCATTGAGCGGGCCGTGGAAGGTTCCACCTGGAGCGGCTATTTCGCGGCCCAAAATCACCCCTGGTTCCAGCAAGCCATGGTCGGGCGATTAATATTTGGCCTAATGACCTTCGCCGGTGCAGTGCTGTTAATCCAGGATCTACTCACCATAGGCCGAGAACCGAGCAAAGCCGTAATAGAATCCTGAGCTTCTTACAAGGATATTCCCGAACCTGCCGGGAATATCCCTTAGTGCTTTTCGCTGACTCACCCGCCTCACAGGAAATCCACAGCTCCCTTCCGCCGGATGGTTCTTTCGATCTGGCATGTTTCCCGCTTGCGCTCTACTTGAAATGAACAGGTGATTTCTTTATATTGCCCGGCCATTTGCTTTCCCGTTAACCCGTTCCCATCACCCACTTCCCAAGATAATCCCATTCACGCTGCAATCCCGGCCCAGGTAGCAAACGGTATTCGATACCAGCGGATACACCGGGCTTGTCGTTCCTATGCCGTGTTCTGGACAGAGGTACACCATGAGTTTTAATGCTATTCCCGATAAAGTCGGTCTTTACGATCCCCGCAACGAACACGATGCCTGCGGTGTAGGCTTTATTGCCCATATCAAAGGTCAGAAAAGTCACGGCATTGTGTGTCAGGGACTCAAGATTCTGGAAAATCTGACCCATCGTGGGGCCGTGGGTGCTGATCCCCTGGCGGGAGATGGTGCAGGCATTCTGATCCAGTTGCCTGATGCCTTTTTGAGGATCCATGCGGGGTTCCCTCTTCCGGCTTTGGGCGACTACGGCGTAGGCATGATGTTCCTGCCTGAAAACCCTGAACACCGCAAAACGGCCGTAGCGATCGTCGAAAGATACATCTTGAGCGAAGGCCAGGTTTTGCTGGGTTGGCGGGATGTGCCGGTTAACAGTGACGTGCTGGGTGAGTCGGTCAAACCGATAGAACCCACCATCCGCCAAGTGTTTGTCGGCAGAGGGGCTAATTGCCCGGATCAGGATGCGTTTGAACGCAAACTCTTCATCATTCGCAAACAGATAGACAAAGCCATAAGGGAACTCCATCTATCCCAAGGCAAGATGTTCTATATTCCGTCGTTCTCATCACGCACATTGGTGTACAAAGGAATGCTTCTGGCCGATCAGGTGGGTGAATACTACTCAGACCTCAAAGATGAATCCATGGTCTCAGCCCTCGCCCTGGTGCATCAGCGTTTCTCCACCAACACCTTCCCCACCTGGGATCTGGCCCATCCGTTCCGCATGATCGCCCATAACGGCGAAATCAACACCTTGCGCGGCAACATCAACTGGATGGCAGCCCGACGCCACTCCATGTCTTCAGAACAACTAGGCAGTGACCTCGACAAAATCTGGCCCCTCATAGCCGATGGCAAATCCGATTCCGCCAGTTTTGACAATGCGTTGGAACTGCTGGTGATGGGTGGGTACTCTCTGGCTCACGCCATGATGCTGTTGATTCCTGAAGCCTGGGCCAGCAACCCCCTCATGGACGAACAGCGTCGCGCCTTTTACGAATACCACTCAGCCCTGATGGAACCCTGGGACGGCCCGGCCGCCGTCGCCTTTACTGATGGTCGCCAGATTGGTGCCACACTGGATCGCAACGGTCTGCGTCCGGCGCGTTACATCATCACTGATGATGATTATGTCGTGATGGCTTCGGAAATGGGCGTACTGGATATTCCCCAACACAAGATCGTCAAGAAATGGCGCTTGCAACCTGGAAAGATGTTTCTGATTGATCTGGAACAACAACGCATCATTGACGATGCCGATCTCAAATCTGAACTGGCGCAGTCAGCACCGTATCAACAATGGCTGAACGAAACCCAAATCAAGCTGGAAAATCTTCCTGCTGAAGTCGCGGCCATGCCACCAGACGACAAAACCCTGCTCGACCGACAACAGGCGTTTGGCTACACCCAGGAAGACATCAAATTTTTTCTGACACCCATAGCACTTACCGGGCAGGAACCCGTAGGCTCCATGGGAACGGATGCCACTTTAGCCGTACTCTCCAATCGCTCCCGTTTGCTTTATGACTACTTCAAACAAGGCTTTGCCCAGGTCACCAACCCGGCGATAGACCCCATTCGTGAAGAGTTGGTCATGTCGTTGGTCTCTCATATCGGCCCTCGGCCCAACTTGCTGGGTATGGATCACAATGGTGCGAACAAACGCCTGGAAGTTCATCAGCCTATCCTGACCAACCGTGATCTGGAAAAGATTCGCCGCATTGAGGCGCGTACCGGTGGTGCCTTCAAAACCAAAACCCTGAGCATCTGCTATGCCGCCGATACGGGTGCCAGCGGCATGGAGCCTGCCATCAATGCCTTATGCAGTCGGGCCGAACAAGCCGTACACGAAGGCAATAACAT
>JBPCSC010000059.1:0-4544 GCA_051007495.1 Methylococcaceae bacterium
TGTCTACTCGGGTGAGTGTGTCAAGCCTTCTGGCTTTGCTGAAATAAACGGAGTCTAGTCATGCCTATGAAAACGGTTTTAATCGCTGGGCTGTTGTCCACTGTGTCTGGTCTGGGGTGGTCGGCTCCTGAGGTTGAACCCAGCGAACCCAGCACCTGTGTGCTACAAAGCGACACACAATACGGCCTGTGTTACGACTCGCTGGGCTTATCGACACTCTGGGTATTAATGCCTGCGGTGTGTTTTGTGGTCATTTTCCGTTTACGGCAGCAAATAAAAGCCTATGAGCGGTCGCAATCGGAGCTGATGGCCACCCATCATGTAGTGGAACGCCTGGCCCGCCAGGAACCGCTAACCGAAGTGCTCAAATCCATCATTAGCTTGCTGGAAGGCAAGCGAACCGGCGTTTGTGTGTCACTGATAACGTTCGGGCAACAAAACTTCGAGTGTGTTCATATAAGCGGGTCGTCCTCTAATCACCTGGGCACATTCATACGAATGTTCGATTCCACCCAATCGCTCATTTATTCCACAGCCATTAACCCGGCACCGTTTCAAAAATTGGCCACCTGGCACTTAAGCCTGCGTCGTAAGCAACCGGTTTTTGTTCGTGACGACGAATACGAACTCGCCACCGCCGATTTCCGCCGGGGGATGCAGATCATCGGCATTAAAAGCGTTTGGTCAGAACCTGTCCTGAATGAAAACAAGGAGGTATTGGGTGTGGTCAATTTTTACTACCGTAAAGGCACAGCACGGAAAGCCGAGGATGATCTGCTCATGGAAGAGGCCAGAAATATGCTGGCGGTGGTAACCCGCTACTTTCGCAATACAACAGAACTGCGGTTAATGCAGGTTTTGGTGGAACGCAATCATGATCCGTTTTTTCTCTGTATACCCGATCAGGCATTTTTGTTTTGTTTCGTCAACACGGCTTTTGCCCGGCATTTTGGTTACTCAAAACAAAAAGCCCTCACACTTAAAATATCTGATTTTGATCCGAATTATCCCAGGCACAAACTGGATGAGTTATTTCAGCTATTAAAGCAGAACGGCAGTCACATACTGGAAACTGAAACCTACGTTTCCGGTGGGCGTTTAGTACCGGTCGAGGTGATGATCTTCTACCTTGAACATGAGGGTCAGGAATATCTGGCCGGCAGTTTTCGTGATATTACTGAACGCAATCAGGCCGAACTGAATACCCGAATGGCCACCCAGTTGGCAGAAACCAACAGGCAGCATCAACAGTTGGCTGAAAGCCGCGCCCGTCTGCTGCAAGGTATTATTGAGTATTCTGGAACCCCCGAATTTCTGCTGGATCCCCATGACGATTACCGCCTGGTGTACGCCAATTCGGCCGCACTGGAGCATTTCGGACATACCGACGAAATGCTGATGCAGATGCGTATTTCCGATTTCGACCGGAACATCACTCCAGAACAACTGGATAATCTGTGGGATACACTGAAAACGGTAGGTCATCTCAGTTATGAGACGGTACACAATACGGTTTCTGTCCGGAATATCTCCATGGAAGTCAACTGCCATTACTTAAGACATGATCAGAGGGAATACATCGCTTGTTATTGTCAGGATATCAGCCCGCGTAAAGTGCATGAAGACGGGATGAAAAAAGCCCGGCAGGAAGCAGAAAAGGCACTGGCCGTCAGTAACCGCTTTCTGGCGCATATGTCTCATGAGTTGCGTACCCCGCTAAACGGAATACTCGGACTCAGCCATCTGGCCACAGAATCCGACTCCCTAATCCTGGTCAGGGAGTATCTGGAGCAGATCAATCATTCGGGTGAATATCTACTGTCTGTCATCAATAACATACTCGACTTCTCCAGAATTGAGGCGGGTGGAATTATATTGAATAACGACGACTTCAGCGTGAAAAAGCTGTGGCGGGATATAGAGGCCATTATTGGATTCAATGCCAGTTCCAAACAGATCGCGCTAAACTGCCAGATAGACGTGCGAGTACCGGAACATCTAAACGGTGATGTGCAGCGTTTGCGACAGATATTGCTGCATCTTCTTACTAACGCAATCAAGTTTACTGATCAGGGCGAAGTCAAGGTTTTGGTCGAAAGCAAAACCGTAGGGTATAAAACCTGGGTACGCTGGACGGTCATTGATAGCGGTATCGGCATTAATATGGATGATCAGGCCAGACTTTTTGATCCTTTTGTGCAACTGGATCAATCCAATAGCCGTCGCCACGGTGGCAGTGGTTTGGGTTTGGCCATCGCCCAGAATTTAGTGAAACTCATGGGCGGGCAAGGCATAGTGCTAAACAGCACCCCCGGTGTGGGCAGTCGATTCACGGTGGAATTGCCGTTTAAGCGGTTGGATGGCCCTGACATAACTGTTTTAGTCCCAAACCAGCAATCAGAAACCCCTTTGGAGGGATTACACGTTTTGATTGTGGAAGACAATTACATTAATCAGGTTGTAGCCAAAGCCCTGGTCGAAAAACTGGGGGCGCGGGTTTCAGTGGCAGACGATGGATCTCAGGCACTGGTCGCACTGACCGGTCATGCCGCAGATACCTACGACATTATCCTGATGGATATACAAATGCCGGTGATGGATGGCTACACCGCTACCCGACGCATCAGAAACGAACTGGGCATGACGGACATTCCCATTATTGCCGTATCGGCCCATGCCATGAGTGAAGATCGGGCCGCCAGTCTGGCCGCTGGCATGAACGCCCATGTCACCAAACCGGTGAACCGAAAAGATTTGCTCAAACACATTCTGGATTTTTTGCCTGAACACAAGCGACCCGATCTCCAAAGAACCTCCGGGTTGGTGGCCGAACCGTCCCTGGATCAGGCCGAAAGTCCGTCTAACCGGTCAGTGTTGAAACCGATGAGCGGGCCATTCCAGGGGAGCTTACAGGCCCTGCCCAAGGCACTCAGCAAGCTTAATGGCGATGAGAAACTTTATGGTGACATGGCGCGGCTATTTGTGGATGATCACAGCGATGATGTACAGCGCGTACGCACACATCTTTTTCGTCAGGAGTATGACGAAGCCCGGCGGGTGGTGCATATCCTCAGGGACACGGCCCAGACCTTGGGCCTGGCCCCGTTGAGTGCTGAGGCCCAAACGCTCAATGTACTATTGCAAAACCCGGAACTACATGATGAACTGCCAGCCACTTTGACACATCTGGAAACCCGGATGAACGATGCGATTCGTGCCTTGCAACAACTAATCCGCTGAAAATATGTTTATGTACTCCCTGGTTTACGTCAGCCTAGAAATCCACCCCATGACCGACAGCGATCTGGTGGATATACTCACTATTGCCCGTGGAAAAAACCTCACTCTGGATATAACCGGCCTGTTGTTGTATCGGGGTGGATTTTTCATGCAGCTTCTTGAAGGACCGGAAGATGCCGTAGATGCGCTGTACGAACGGGTGCGCCGTGATGAGCGTCATTCAGATGTATTGCTCATCTATAAAGAAAATATAGTGGAGCGGGAGTTTCCCGGGTGGTCTATGGGGTTTAGCACCATTGACCACACGATAAACAGGCTGGAGGGATTCACCGACTTTATTCATTCCCCCTCGCCCTATTTCTTCCTGGGTCAGGCCAGTAAAGCCAAAAAACTGCTGCACACGTTTAGAGTGCAGCACCCCTTTTGCAACATGATGCCTGGATCAAGCACCACACCTGAATCTGCTGCCCGGCAACTGATGGAAACAGCAGAACTCAAGGGCGCGGTTTTATAAGGAGGAATACACATGAAAAATACCCGGTTGTTGTTTGTTGCCATTGTTTTCGCCAATATCATTCTAACCCATACCCTCCAGGCTGCCAGTTTTGATTGTGCCAAAAAATCGACTCTGATAGAAAATGTGATTTGTTCTGACCAAAACATTTCCAATCTTGATGAGGTATTATCCAGCACCTATAAGAAGGCACTAAACTCCGCAGTTGACGGCACTAAAATAAAACTCGAACAACGAACCTGGCTTAAAGAAGTACGCAATAAGTGTCAAACCAGCCAGTGCCTGGAACAGGCTTATCAGCAAAGAATAAAGTCATTGGTTGTCAAACCCAATACCGACAGGCAGCAGGATATCGTCATGGGCCGCTGCCACATGAATACCTGCTGGTGGTGGAAAGTGGAAAAAACAGAAACCATCCAGTCCGGCAACAAAGGTCGTTTAATCCGGGTATTGACCAAAACAGCCACACTGGAATACCCTGACGGAAACTATCCCGATGTCTTTCCCGCAAGCAAAAATAATATGTGGAGTAAAGATAAAGAAGAGTCGTATGTGTTTTGCTCCAGCCATGTTCCTGCATTCATTGAATATGACGCGCATGCCAGGCAATATACCGGCACAATACCTTTTGACCAGGATGGCGTGTCTTCCGGGGCCACCGAGGGTATCGCCAACCTGTATCTGCATATTTGCAACGGAGGTCAGCAACCCGGGTTTGCCATCCGGTCTGAAGTGTTGGAAAAGGAGATAATCCTGTACGATCCCAAAGATATTTTTCAATACTGATCAC
>JBPCSC010000060.1:0-4673 GCA_051007495.1 Methylococcaceae bacterium
GTTGACATCATATTCGAAAGAGAAGCTATAAGGTGCTCCGGCAGGTGGTGCGTAAATAGGGTAACCGGCAGTCGTTGTGCCAGTTACCATTACGGTTGCATAAGGTTTGCACGATAGGTAGACCTTTGCTGTTTTTACCGTGATGTAGGCAAAACGTTCCGCCTTGAAGTCAGTGTCATCTGCAGTAGGCAGTGGAGCACCGGGTTCAACCAGGAACAAGTCGTTTTGAAGAATTTTAGTCTTGCTGTTGTAGGTAATGCGCGTACGCACTTCTTTGGCGTTGGTTGGAGCGAAGACTTGTGCACTAATATCGTTAGGAATATGTGGAGTTAATCCAGACATAATGCTGGTTACATCCACAGCATGCTCAATTCTGAAGCTGTCCAGGCCAGCGGGAGCGGTTTTGCATGTGGGGAGTTTGTGTTATCAGCGGGGAAATTAGAAGCAGCCATGGCGTTGGAAACAGCCATAACACCTGCCAGAATCATTGCGGGGACTGTAAATAATTCTCTTTTCATTGTACACCAGAATGTAGTGAGAGTAGTGGGTTAAGTGATCTGCTTGGATTTGTATACTTCATTAGTGTATAGTGTTTTCTAACCAGAAATAAGATTATTGCACGAGGTATAAATTAAAAAAACGACAAATATAAAGTGGCTTTATGGATTTGAATCAAAGCAGCTTAACGTTGATGTACGCCCCGGTATTGAATGAACAGGATCCGCAGCTTTTGTGTGGCCTTTTGAAGATTGGGGCGAGTGAAGGTGGTGAGGCGGGCATCCATTCATATTTCTGTTTTTCCCCGCATTCGGGTGCGGAAATCCGATTCAATAAAGATTTCCGCATAGCGACTTGTTAACGCAGACCCGGAGTTTTATACGGTTTCGGAAACCGGTTTTTTTGTGGTCAATTTGAGTGTGGTTTAATTTTGGCTTTAGTTGCCCAGCATGGCCGCGCCAGTTATTCCATTGCCCTTACGCACGCTTTCATTGTTATCCTTTTCTTCACCAGGCATTATCGGTCGAGTGGCTATTTTTATACCTGCGGCAAACTCCAGTACCCATAATCCTTCTACCAGCAGAAATTTATAAGGCAATAACAATGCACTGGCCGCTGCGACTAAACTCATGGTTACAGCCTGTTTGTGGTTTTTATCCAGAGAAAGTTTAAATCCTTCGGCCAGACCGAATAATACTTCCAGTTGTTTGAGATTATCGTCCATTAAAACAATCTGGGCATTGTCGCTGGCTACGTTGGTGGCGGAGCGGAACGAGATGGATACATCGGCCTGACGCAGGGCCACCGCATCGTTGATACCATCCCCCACAAAACCTACAGTAGACCCACCGGCTTGCAGTTGTTCAATCAGGGCGGCCTTGCCATCGGGCAATACATTGGCAAAGTATCCGTCCACTCCAAGGGTTTCGGCCAGTTTGCGGGTGGGTGATTCCTGATCTCCCGACATAATATAAACTTTTTTGCCCGAGTTTTTGAACCAGGCGATTACTTCGGGTGTTTCTGGCCGTAAGGTGGCATCCATTTCTATAGTGCCGGCCAGGTTTCCGTTACGGGCGATATAGACCAGGGATTGTCCTTCATCCCGGCAGCGGTCAATTATCGGGGTGAGTGATTCGGGCAGGATGACGTTTTCCATGGCCATAAACCGCTGACTGCCCACCATGATTTCACCGTCGTCCAGTTTGACTCTAAGCCCGTATCCAACTTCATACGAGTTGTCGGTTATGGTAAATGCTTGTAATCCTCGGGCCTGGGCTTCTTCCAGTATGGCCAATGCGATAGGATGGGTTTGACGGTGTTCGGCCGTGGCGGCCAATATCAATACTTCATTTTCAGTAAATCCGTTACAGGCATGAATACTGACTATGTGCGGTAATTCCTGAGTAAGGGTTCCTGTTTTGTCAAACACCAGCACGTCGAGTTTATTGATGTTTTCCAGTGCCTTGCCATCCTTAACCAATATACCCCGTTGTGATCCTGAGTTGAGGGCATTAAGCAAAGCGATCATCCGTAAGGGGACTATACCCACAACATAGTTACAACCCAGTATGGCCATGCCGGCAATCGGCCCGGCCAGTAACCAGCCTAATGCGCCACCCGCCAGCATGGGCCAAAGGGTGTAATCCGTGCTGGACAGGAAACTGCCCATACGGTCAGAATCGTAATTGACGGTATTTTGCAGTATGCTGGCAATCTGGGCAGCGGCGGTATCACTGCCTGCTTTTTCTACGCGAACATTTATTTTGCCGCCTATAATGACGCTGGTCGCCAATACCGTGTCTCCCCGGGTTTTTTCTACCGGTTGGGATTCCCCGGTCAGGCGGTGTTGATCAATTTGTGCTTCGCCGATAAGAATAACCCCATCGACCGGTATCATCTGCCCACTGCACAATACCAGCGTATCGCCCACTTTCAGATCCTCAAAGGGGATTTCCACTTCTACGCCGTCTATGTCTATCCATACTTGTGAGGGTTGTTGGCCAAAGACATTGGTTAATCCTTTGCGGGCAGAGGTTTGAGTGAGTTGATGGGTTTTGGTGCAGATAACAGCAAACAATGAACCCAATATACCCGCCAGATAAAACCCGCCTACCCACATGCAACCAAAGTACAGCCCAAGCATGTGGATGATTTTGAGTTTCTTTTCTTCGACCGCCGTTTCGTAGGCTTCCTTGAACCAGGGCCATAGATTATAAATACCTATGGCGATGACCGCCGGTAACAGGGGCAGGCCGGTGGTGACACTTAAACCATATAAACTCACCCCCGCTACAGCCAGGCCCATACGCCGGTTGCCGAGTTTCTCCTTGTCGCTCATTTCCCTGTGTTCATGGCCGATAAACTCGGCCATTTGTTGATTGCGGCTATTGCCACCCATCAGTACCGGATCAAGCTTTTCGCAGACAAAACGCTGATACTGGTCATCGGTAGTGTGCAGGGTTTCAGTAATCCGTTTTCTCAAGGACAGCATTTTCTGTTTGACCGGATCAGCCGAAATGCAGACCAGATCATTTATATTGTCATCAGGGGCTGATAACTCGGCCAGTTTGATGCGGGAATGTTTGTTGCGTTTGGTTTCAAATACCAGTACGGCGGAAGCAACACCGGCCAATGCGGCGGTTACAAGAAAAGCCATTTGAATATTATCCTCTGATGCGGCCTGTAATGGATTACCGAGTAAGGCTATGTAGCCGTAATCGGTTGTTTTTCGGAGTGGATAATGAACGAATTATCCGGACTGGAAGGGGGGGGCAGTAAAAACCTGACAGACATAAAAAAGGGTGAACCATCCTGTGACGGTTCACCCTGGTCAGGTTTTAGAGAGGCAGCTTGCTGACTTCGCTGAAGTTGATGACGTAATCTTCCATGGAATCACCATTTTTACCCAGAAGGCCGGTCTTGAAGCGGATATCCGCTACCAGTTTGGCGTATTCAGTGCGGATATTCAGAATCGTCAGTAGTGATTCAGTATATTGTGCTTCGGTTTGCAACATACCCAGTATGGCGGAAGGATCCGTCAGCGGAGTACGTTTCCAGGCGGCGAGTGCATCTTTCAATTCCTGGCTGGCATGTTGGGCCTTATCTATGGCTTGTACATATCGCTCAACCAGACCGACATTCACGTCAATGGTGGCATCAATTTCACGGGTTTTCTGATAAACCGACAATTCAGCCTGGCGATATTGAGCGGTAGAACTGGAATAAGTACCACGGGCTACCTGGTTGCCCAGCGGATATCTGAATTCCAGGCCGGTTGACCAGTTGGGCTGGTTAACATTGGTGCCATAGGCATTCCACATATCATCAAACTTGTTGCCTTCCTGTAAACCCTGATATCCGATGCTGCCGCTCAGATCCAGTTGTGGGTACAGATCACGCTCGGCCTTTTTCATGATGAATTCGGCGGCCTGTTGACGCAGACGGGCGGCGGTCAAGTCCAGGCGGTTTTCAATGGCCACTTTACGCCAGTTGGCGCGAAATTTTTCCAGGTCGACTTGAGTCGGGATAATGCCGTCCGGAATTTCTTCGCTAGGCATTTTAATGGTATTGAATTTTTCAGGAGGAACGCCCAGGGTCAGAGCGAAGTACGTTTTGGAGGCTTCCATGAACTGCTTGTAGTCCACCACGGTGCGATTCTTGTTGGTGCGTGCCCCTTCTGCGGTGAAGATGACCTGTGACAGTTGCTCACGTAATTTGGCTTCTTTGCGTGGGTCTGGATCGGTCACAAATTTGTTGACTTCCTGGGTAATGCGCATCACCCGGTCACGCGAAGTTTCACGTATGGCCAGGCTGTCTACGGCGAGGCGATAATCCCAATACGCGCCAATCGCACCATTGGCCAGGGCAGTCAGAAAAAACTTGTAGTCATTGGTGGCCGCTTCTTCCTGCTTGCGTGCAGCATTCAAACGACCGGAAGCCGACGTAGTGCCGCTGTTTTTCAGCAGTGGAATGTTGATATTCAGGTTGACCGAAGCATTGTTTGCGTTAGGACGGCTAACGGTGCTCAGGTTTCTCTGGATGATGCGGGTGTTCAATACCCCTACGCTGGCACCAATACCATTCTGGAACAGCTTGCTCATTTCAGCGTGAAACGAGGCCACGTCGGTGTTCTGGTAGCGAAAAGGGGTGTCAGGGCCTGGGCCATAACCACCGAT
>JBPCSC010000061.1:0-1213 GCA_051007495.1 Methylococcaceae bacterium
GCGTTGGAACGAGAAAAGGTTCGTAGTCCCGCCTTTAGGCGGAATTACTACCCCGGCATCCTGCCCAGGGTAGCCCGTTTGTGCATTGCGTAGCGGTAATTGTGTAGCGGCCTCTGCTCATTATTCAGCCTCCGTATGCATTCCAACGCAGGAGCGTTGGAACGAGAAAGCCTACGTAGGCATTCCCACGCAGGAGCGCGGGAACGAGAAGATGCCCTGCGGAAACGCCACTCACAAAACCTCCAAGGCAACGTAAGCGTTGTAGTAGTCGTAGTAGTCATTGACGAGGCCATTGAGAAGGCCGACGTTGGCGTGGCCCGAAGCCGAAGGGGTGGCCGACCAGTAATAGTAGGAGTCGCTCCAACCCGGCGGCGTTCCATTATCCCGCTTCCCGGTTCCCGTCCCATTATACGCATCCCAAACCGCCAACAGATCGTCATAGGTCGGGTTGATCGCTGCACTGCCCACAGAAGCCGGTGAACCACCTACTGCCGTTCCATTCGCAGAGTACACATTCGATATTCCCGTCCGTCCATCCCCCTGCGTAGGCAAGGCCAGATGTACCCCGTTAATCGTGGCATATCGGTACGTATCATAGGTATTGCCCCCACCGCCCACCGTGCCGTTGATGTCCTGGTTGAAGATCTGATCCAGCACATCGTGAGTCGTATAGTCACTGCTGTTGGCATAGCCCGCGCCTTTTGTATTGGCTGAAGTCCCATCCCCAGACCGATCCCAGTAGTAATACCAATGCCCGTCTACATTCACCGGCTTGATCAGCTTGCCATACTGGGAACCGAGGTCAATCACCGCCTGGCCCGCAACGGATGAAACCGTCTGGGTATCGTCATTGTTAATCGTCAATGATGCACTGCTGGTGGCCAGTGTGGCGTTTTGTGGATTGAACAATGAAAACTGCACGGTTTCGTTCTGTTCAAACAAAGTGTCGCCGAGTATGCCCACCGCCACCGTTTTGCTGGTTTCTCCCGCTGCAAAAGTAAGCTGGCCGCTGGTGGCTACATAGTCACTGCTCGCCGTGGCCGTGCCGTCGGCGGTTTGGTAATTGACCGTGACCGGTTGGCTGGAGGCCGCTGACAAACTCACCGTGGCATAGGCGTAACTGATGCCGCTGTTGCCTTCGTTTACGGTGGTACCGGTGATGGAAATGACCGCCTGATCGTCGTTGGTAATCGTCACCGTGGCGGCACTGGCC
>JBPCSC010000062.1:0-5415 GCA_051007495.1 Methylococcaceae bacterium
ATGCTGGTGTCTGGCGGTTCCGTTTCTCAGGGCGAGTGATTTACCCAAGCGCAAAGGCGAGGCGCAAGAAGGCGATGACTACACCCTGGGCGTAACCGAGTTGTACCGACAGGCCGAGGCCAAGGCCGAAGCCCTTAGGGAAAAGGATCAAGCCATCATCGCTCTGGGGCATTGCCACCTGCGGGGCGGTTTGGTGTCCAGCGATTCAGAGCGACGCATCTTGATCGGTGGCTGCGAAGCCCTGTCGGCTTCGATTTTCGGTTCATCCCTGGCGTAGGTTGGTCTGGGCCATTTGCAGAGGGCGCAGACGGTGGGAGATGACGAAACGAGACGCTATTCCGGCAGCCCGCTGCCGTTGTCCTTCAACGAAATCGACTATCGCCATCAAGTGCTGCGGGTTGATTTGCACGGGCGTGATGCCTGTGAGATCAGCGTGTTGCCGGTTCCGCGAGCGGTTGATCTGATCCGGGTTCCTGAGCAAACCCTGCCTGAGGTATTGAGCGTTTTGGAGTCCATGGAATGGCCCGACCTGCCGGAACACGGCCAGCCTTATCTGGAAATCAAAGTCAGGCTCAACCAACCCGAACCGGATTTGCGTCACCAGATAGAAGCCGCCCTGCGCGGCAAACCGGTGCGACTCATCCGCATAGAACCGCGTTATCCCGCCCGGGGAAGCGAAGGTCTGGATGATCTTGCCACGACAGCGGAAGATTTTGGCAGGCTGGAACCCATAGATATTTTCACAATGTTGTACCGGCAAAAGTACGCGGCTGATCCGAATGCCCCACTTCAGGCTGCGTTCCACGAGCTGACCCACGCCTCTTCATTGGAACCATCCCTATGAAAATACTCGCCGTACGCGGTAAAAACCTGGCCTCCCTGCAAGGCGTTTTCGAGATTGATTTTTGTGAAGAACCACTGAAATCGTCCGGCTTGTTCGCCATATCCGGTGTAACCGGAGCCGGCAAAAGCACGCTACTGGACGCAATATGCCTGTCTCTTTACGACAACACGCCCAGGTTGGTGCGAGCGGAAGCGTCCGGGGTGAACCTGCCGACCGGCGCGAAAGGTGAGACCCTAAGCACCCGCGATACCCGCAATCTGTTGAGCCGTGGACAAGTCGAAGCCTATGCCGAAACTGATTTTGTAGGCAATGACAACCAGATGTACCGTGCGCGTTGGTCAGTGCGCCGAGCCAGAGGCCAACTCAAAGGCGGGCTGCAATCCAGCACCATGAGCCTCCATTCGTTACCGGATGAAGCCGCAATAGGACACACCAAAACCGAAGTCAAAGCCGCCATAGAAGCCCGTTTGGGTTTGAGCTTCGACCAATTCACCCGCGCTGTACTATTGGCTCAAAACGAGTTTGCTGCCTTTCTGAGGGCCGACGACAACGAACGGGCCGAACTGCTGCAAACCCTCACAGGCACCGACACGTACACGGCCATTTCCCGTTTGGCCTACCAACGGTATCAAGAAGGAAAAGGGCAGTTACACGGCCTGAGCCAACAACTCAACGGATTGCACACTTTACAGCCCGAAGCACGCGCCGCACTGGAAGCCGAACGGCTACGTCTGGAAGGCGAAATCCGAGCGTTGAGTGAGGCATTGGCCCAACTGGAATCCCGCGTGCAGTGGCATCAAAACTGGCAGGAAGCGCGTGAACACGAACAGAAAATGGCCAGCGAAGCGCAGCAAGCCCGTGCCGATCAGGACGCTTTAGCACCGCGCCGCCTGCATTGCCAGAGAGTTGAGTCGGTACAAGCCGCCAGACCGTTGCTCAGTGATTATGAGCGAGAACGTCAGGCCGTGGAGCAAGGCCGCATACAGTGCGAACAAATCCGGCAGCGTCTTATGGCGGCGACCCAAAAACGGGCCGAGATACAGGATGCGGTACAAACTGAGCGATTGCGCGTGGAACACGCCCGGGCCAACTACGAAGCGGCCAAACCGGTGCTGGATCAGGCCCAGAAACTGGATCACGACATCGCGGCGTTGAGTCAGCAGGAATCCGGAGGGCAAGCCCAGCGTCAGGAGGTTTTGTCACAACTGGAGCAGTTGACCCAGCAACTTTCGGCTATGGAGCAGCAACTCACGGCCCTACGTCAAACCCTAACGGATGTGGAGACCGGCGTACAACGACTCAGCGCACTAAACGCCCTGGCGAGTGGTTGGCCGCATTGGGACGCTCAGTTGCGTCAGGCAACCCAGTTCTGGAATACCCTGCAAGAAGAGCAATCACAGATTGACCCGCTGCACGCACAGATTGAATCGTGTCGGCACATCCTGAACACCAGCGAGCGCAAACGAAACAGCTCCGAACATCAACTGATGCACCTGGAAACAGAACTGGCCGGCATCGTGTTACCCATGAGCCCTGAAGATCTGGAGCGAACCCGTAAGGAATACAGACAATGGGAAGCGAGTCGTGAACATTTGCGTGATGCTCAACTGCACTGGGAAAAACGCAAGACGTGTCTGGAATTGCTGCGACAACTGGAACGGCAATCGGTAACCTGTAATGCCGAAATTTTCAAGGCCGAACAAAGCGTGAAACGCATTGCTGAAAACCTGCCTTCGGTTCGGGCCGCCATGGAACAGGCCGAACGTTCCCTGAAAATTGCCGAACTCGCCTCCACCCAAACCGCCCAGGAACTCAGCCAGCATTTGCGTCCTGGTGAAGCCTGCCCGGTTTGTGGCTCGCTGGAACACCCCGGGCATCCGAACGCGTCTACCTTGAGCAGCCTGCTTCACACTTTGGAGCAGGAAGTCAGCTTTTTGCGTGACGAATACAGCCGATTACAGCAAGAGCAAACCGGACTGGAAACGCTGTGTCAGTACAATCGCAAGCAGCAGGATGAATGGCAAACCCAATACGTGGTACAGAGCAGCACGCTGCATCAACTGGATGAGTTATGGATGTCGCATCCGGCACGCACCGAGATGGCCCATGTCGCGGATTCAGTCAAGGATGTCTGGTGCGTGGACGCACTGGCTGCTTTGCAACGGCGACTGGAGTTGTTTGAAACCGAGGAGCGTGCCTGGTTGCTGATTTTGACGCAGCAGGAATCACTCAGGCAGCAAAGAGACGGACTATTACAGCAGGTCAGCCAGGATCGCCGCGACGAAACCGAAGCCACGCACACCCTGAACCGGGCCATTGAAGCCCTGGAAACCTATCAGACTCGCCGCGAAACCGCCTTGCACAATCTGCATTCCTGGCTGGAGCCACTGGATGCGGTTATTCCCGATCCCGAGTGGCGCGATCACTGGAAGCAAAACCCTGAATCCTACGCAGACGAACTGGCCCTTCAAGTAAAAACCTACCTGGCCAGTACTGAGGAAAAGCAGCGGATCAATGAGGAATTGACCGCACTAAGCCAGGACATAGACCGAAACCGGCACATTGAGACGACATCCCGTCAGCGGTTTCATGAAATTCACGGGCTTTGGCAGTCGCTCGCGCTACGTCTGGAGCAGGCCGTCAACGAACGAAATGCCCTGCTGGGCGGAAAAACGGTGAGTGAGTACGAATCGGCGTTGCTGGAAGCGGGCCGTTTGGCGGAGCAAGCCCAAAGTCGCCAGGAAACCGCATTGCAACAAGCCGAGATCAGCTACACCCAGGAAAAAACCCGGGAAGAAACCGCCCAGAACGATTTATCTGCCTGGGAACGCGCCAGCCAGCAGGCCGAACACACGCTGGATGTGTGGCTGAACACCCACAGCGAGACCCATGCCCCACTAGAGAAGGACGCACTAAAGGCTTTGCTGCAACACAGTCAGGATTGGTTAAGCGAAGAACGCCGCACACTGGCTGCCGTGGACGAAGCGCGGGTGAGAACCGAAGCCGTACACCAGGCAGCCTCGGCCCAAACCGCAACCCTGGAGCGTGTCCGGTCAGGAACTGAAAGCCTGGATGAATTGATGCCGTTGAAGCAGAAACAAATGGAAGATCGTGATGCCTGTCAGGCCGAACACACCCGTGCCACGGTCGCCTTGCATCAGGATGATGAACTCAACCGCACCCAGGCCGAGATGGAACGACAAGTCGCCGAGCAAGGAGAAAAACTCAGGGTTTGGGCGGAACTGAATGAACTGATCGGTTCGGCGGATGGCCGGAAATTCCGCAATTTTGCTCAACAATTAACGCTGGACATTCTCCTGGATTACGCCAACCGCCACCTGGAAAATCTGGCTCGCCGGTATCGTTTGGAGCGGGTTAAAGAAAGGCTGGCTTTAATGGTGGTCGATCAAGACATGGGCGATGAGCGGCGTTCGGTACATTCCTTGTCTGGCGGCGAAACCTTTCTGGTTTCTCTGGCCCTGGCATTGGGTTTGGCTTCTTTATCCTCGCATCGGGTTCAGGTTGAATCCTTGTTTATTGATGAGGGTTTTGGCGCACTGGATGCTGAAACCCTGAACACCGCCATGAACGCGCTCGACAATCTAAACGCTCAGGGGCGGAAAGTGGGCGTAATTTCACACGTACGGGAAATGACCGACCGCATTAGCACCCGAATCTGGGTACGTCGTCTGGCAGGAGGACATAGCCGGGTTGTCATAGAAGGCTGACTTGACGGGTGCATATTGCCTGGTCATTTCCCATGTACATGACGGGACGTTTGGTCGTTATGGTGGCACGAACCCCTCTCAATACCATGGACTCCACGGCTGCGCACATTGGCCATATCTGTCTTAAGTCCTGATTCGAAACATGGGGAGTAGCAGACACCATCGCTGTGGGGGATCGTATCGTTGATACCGGGTAGTAAATTGCCTATACTCTCCTCTCAGAGTATCTACATTAGTTTATACAGAGGTAATCATGGTATTGCAGCTTGTTAAAAAATGGGGTAACAGCCCGGCAGTTCGTTTGCCGGTTGCAGTGATGGAGGCGGCTCATTTGACACTTGAGCAGGCTGTCGAGGTGCGTGCCGAGAATGGCCGTATTATTATCGAGCCGGTTACACCCTTGCTTGGCCTGGATGATTTGGTGGCCGGTATTACGGACGATAACCGCCACACCGAGCAAGATTTTGGATCGCCACAGGGTCAGGAATTACTTTGATGTCGGACCCCGAGTATGTGCCAGATGAAGGCGATATCGTCTGGTTGAACTTCACTCCCCAGAGCGGGCACGAGCAAGCAGGACGACGTCCGGCTGTTGTGTTGAGTCCGAGGATTTACAACGCACGTTCAGGCCTGCTGGTTTGTGTGCCGGTAACCAACCAGATCAAGGGATATCCCTTCGAGGTGTTACTTGGCAGCGGTGGCACTACGGGGGTGGCCTTGTCTGATCAGGTGAGGAGTCTCGACTGGATTGCCCGGGAGGCGAAACAAAAGGGTTTGGCTTCTGCCACCGAGATTGCCGAGATCAAGGCCAAAATAAAGGCCTTGTTGAAATTTGCCCAGGAC
>JBPCSC010000063.1:0-19321 GCA_051007495.1 Methylococcaceae bacterium
ATTCCAGCATCCCGGAGGACGTACCGGAATGGTTTATGAGGTTTTAGGGGAATTGATTTCCAATCCTGCTGCCTTGTAGTGGTGGTAGGTGCAGGTGTGACAGGCGTTCAAACCGACAGGGCTTGCGTATCAAGCATTTCCCTGGCATGGGCCAGGGTTTGTGGGGTGATGCGTAGGCCGCCGAGCATTCTGGCGATTTCCGCTACCCGCTCGTCCGGGTCAAGCCGGTGTACGGAGGATCGAGTCATGCTGTCGACTATTTTTTTTTCAACCAGCAGATGATGATGCCCTAACGCGGCTACCTGAGGCAGGTGGGTGACGCAGAGTACCTGGCGATCTTGGCCCAGTGCCCTCAGACGCAAGCCCACCATTTCTGCCACACGCCCGCCAACGCCGGTATCTACTTCGTCGAAGATCAGGGTGGGGACGGTTTTGGAATCGCTGGCGGTGACTTGTATCGCCAGGCTGATGCGGGACAACTCTCCACCTGATGCCACCTTGGCCAAGGGACGCGGTGGTAATCCCGGATTGGCACTTACCATAAATTCCACAGTGTCATTGCCGTGCGCTACCGGTTCACGTTTCAGGTCGGTCGCAACCTTGATCAAAAAATTGCCCTGGGGCATTCCCAGTTCGCGGATACAGGATGAAATTCGCTCGGCCATGAGCGTGGCGGCGGCGGTACGGTTCGCGGTGAGTGTTGCTGAAACCTGCTCGTATTCGGCCTGAATCGCGCCTAGTTCGGTTTTGAGTCGTTCCACACGCTCTGAATGATGTGCGATGCCGTCGAGTTCTTCCCGCAAGGTGCGGAGTTGTTCGGCCAGCGTTTCAGGGCGGATGTGATGTTTACGCGCTAAATGATGCACATCGGCCAGCGTTTGTTCCAGTCGCCCAAAGAGGGTGGGGTCAGCGTCCAGGCGTTCCAGTCGTCTACGCAAGGTGGTGGCGGCTTCACTGACCTGAACCTGGGCTTCTTTCAGCAATAGGACAGATTCCTCGAATTCGGGAGCTATATGGGCCAGTTCAGTCAGGGCCTGGGTGGACTGGGCTAATCGGGAGGCGATGGATAGCTGTTCTTCCTCGTACAGTGCATCCAGTTGGGCCTGGCCTATTTCCAATATTCTGCCCACATTGGCCATGCGGGTATGCGCCTCAACCAAAGCGGGGTAGTTCATTTGCTCTACGTCGTGTTGTTCCAGTTCCTCAATCTGAAAACGCAGCATTTCTTCACGGGCTGTGCCCTCGCGGGCCACAGTGGTGAGATGCTCCAGTTCCTTTTTGGTGGTGCGCCAGGCATCGGCCAGCTGTGCGGCTTTGTCCAGTACAGCGGCATGGCCTGCCGCTTCATCCAGCAAGCGGCGCTGTTCTGCGGGTTTTAGCAGGTGGACATGCGCATGCTGGCCGTGTATCTCGATTAGCCGTGCACCCAGGCTCTGCAAAGCCGTTAAAGTCACGGGGCGTGAATTGACATAAGCCCTGGAACGCCCTTCAGCCGATATGACACGGCGGATCAGGCATTCATCGGCCTCGGCCAGTTCCTGTTCGTCCAGCCACAGCTTGGCTGCTTCTGCATCGGAGAGGTCAAAGTGCAGACTGACTTCGGCTCGAGTCGCGCCCGGTCGGATCTGACCGGCATCGGCTTTTTCTCCCAACCCAAAACCCAGAGCATTGAGGAGTATGGACTTTCCGGCTCCGGTTTCTCCTGTTAATACTGCGAAACCGGATTCCAGTGTCAGTTCCAGTTTTTCAACGAGGGCTAAATCTTGAATACTCAGCTGAATCAACAGGTTTTAGGACCTGTATCCGGAACTCCAGTTGAGTTTGGCGCGCAGAATCTCGAAAAAATCATAATTGCACGGATGGAGAATACGAAAAGGCAGGGGATCACGTTTGATCTCTATACGATCATCCACTTCCACATCGGGGATGGATACGTTATCGCAAACCATCTGCGCCCTGAATTGTTTGCTGGGCTTGAATGTCACTTCAATCAGGCTGTCGTCATTGACCACAATAGGACGGTTGGTGAGTGTGTGCGGATTGATGGGAGCCAGCACTATGGCTTTGAGGGATGGTGTCAGTATCGGTCCGCCGGCCGACAGCGCGTAGGCGGTAGAACCCGTGGGCGTGGATATAATGAGACCGTCAGACCGCTGCGAATTGAGAAACACGCCGTTAATGCGGGTTTCTATCTCAATCATGCTGGTGGCATTCCAGCTGTGTATCACCACTTCGTTGACCGCCGTTTGTTCATGAACCACCCCGCTGTGACGGGTAAGGCGTGATCTCAACATGAACCGCTCTTCAGCTTCATATCGACCCTCCAGCATATCGTCCAGACAGTGAAAAGCTTCTTTGGGGGAGATGTCCACCAGAAAGCCTAATCGTCCGAGATTGATTCCGATGAGGGGGATGCCATGCGGTGACAAGGCCCGGGCGGCCGTGAGCAGGGTACCGTCACCCCCCACCACAATGGCCAGTTCACAGGTTCCGGCCAGGGCTTCCAGCGGGCGGTGGTGGGGTGTAAACGCAGACAGAAAATCGACACTGCCCGATTCAACTACCACGGCCAATCCCTGCCCGATCAGATAGGCATAAAGTGAGGCCAGTGTTTCCGCGATGCGATCGGCATCGGTTTTGCCTATCAGGGCGACTCGGGTGAAGGGCTTGTGGCTCATGGTTCAGAGGGAAGATTGCAGGTAGTTTTCCAGTCCGAGTTTGTCGATCAAATCCAGATGGGTTTCCAGCCAGTCGATGTGTTCCTCACCTTTTTCGAGCAAATCTTCCAGCAATTCACGAGACACATAATCCGCTCGCTCTTCACAATGGCTGATGGCGACCCTAAGCAGGCCCGCAGACTGCTCTGCCAGTTGCAGGTCACAATGGAGCATTTCGCTGGTGTGTTCGCCTATTCTGAGCCTGCCCAGCTCCTGCAAATTAGGCAGGCCTTCCAGAAACAGGATGCGTTCGATCAGGTGATCCGCCTGTTTCATGGCCCGGATGGAAGATGAGTATTCCCGGTCATTCAGTTGAGTCAACCCCCAATTTCTGAACATGCGGGCATGCAGAAAGTATTGGTTGATGGCAATGAGTTCAAGAGCCAGCACCTGATTCAAGTGCTGAATTATCGAGGCTTCGGTTTTCATGGTTCAACTCCGATTAGGGACAGATATGAGAGTAAGCCGGAATTCGGCGGTCGGTATGGTATGAACTTCTTGACACATTATCTAGGGGTTGTTACTTTTTGGCACTCCCATATCGAGAGTGCTAAAACTACTCCAGTATCATGAATCCACCCAGCAATCCACAATTGAATGAACGTGCCCAGCATTTGCTCAAGGTGTTGGTCGAGCGGTACATCGGAGAAGGGCTGCCGGTAGGTTCCAGGGCTTTGGCCCGAGATGCGGGCCTGAACCTGAGCCCTGCCACCATACGCAACGTGATGTCTGACCTTGAGGAGCTAGGGCTTATCACGGCCCCCCACACTTCGGCGGGCCGTATGCCTACGGTCACGGGTTATCGTTTGTTCGTAGACACCCTTCTAACCGTGCGTCCTGTGCAACAGGGATTGGTACAACAGCTTTGGAGCTATTTCGAAACACAGGATACACCCGAAGAATTACTGGAAACAGCCTCCCGACTGCTCTCGGAGGTCACTCATCTTGCTGGCCTGGTCATGATACCGCGCCGAGAGAGTCAGGTTTTCCGCCATTTTGAGTTCTTGCCACTTTCCGAGCAACGGATATTGGTGATACTGGTGACGATGGAAGGTGAGGTGCTGAACAAAATCATCAATCCTCCCCGGTCGTTTTCCGCCAGCGAACTGCAATCGGCCGCCAACTATCTAAACGCCACTTTTGCAGGCCGGGAATTACGCAGCATACGCGAAAACCTCCAGCAAGAATTACAAGACACGCGGGAAAAACTTCAGGCAGAAATGATCAATGCCGCCGAGATAGCCGGTCTGGCTTTGGCCCAGGACGATGTCAAACGGCGACGGCCATTTGTGTTGACGGGTGAAATGAACCTGCTTGATTTCGCCGAGTTGTCCGGCGTGGATCAGGTGCGGGCACTGTTTGAGGCTTTTCGCCAGCGGGAGGGCATCGTACAGATTCTGGATCGTTGCCTGGAAACGTCCGGGGTCAAGATATTCATAGGCGAAGAAGCCGGATACAGGGCTTTGGATCAATGCAGCGTGGTCACCTCGGCCTATTCGGTTAACGAAGAAATTATCGGTGTGCTGGGCGTGATCGGCCCGACCCGCATGGCCTATGAACGGGTCATACCGGTGGTGGATATCACCGCCAAATTGCTGGGGGCTGCCTTGAATCAAAAATCCCTGTCCCCATGTTAAACCCACGATTTTTTTCACTTTTAACGAACCGTTGCCGCCGTGAGGAGGGCAACGGTTTTTTCCATTCAAAACTGGAGCAGACGAGATGAGCACAGAAGAAGCCTCGCTTGAAGCGGTAATGCAACCCCTGGAGGGTGCCGAAGCGACACAGGCCATGGAATCCAATACATCGGATGTGATTGAGGTGTCCTCAGTAGAGGATATGATCAGACAACTGGCAGAAACTGGCCTTAAGGCTCAGGATTACTGGGACAGGTTGGTGCGATCACAAGCCGAGTTTGAAAATTACAAGCGGCGTACCGAGAAAGATTTGCAAAATGCGCACAAATACGCGCTGGAACGATTTGCCAAGGAATTGCTGTCGGTGATGGACAGCCTGGAACTGGGCATACAAGCCTCCACGTCCAGTCAACCCGAGGTAGAAAAATTACGGGAAGGCATGGAACTGACACTCAAGCAACTGTCGGCTGCATTTGAGAAGTTCGGTGTTTTGACTATTGATCCCTTGGGAGAAAAGTTTAATCCGGATCAGCATCAGGCGATGGCCGCCCAACCCGTAGAAGGCGCGGAACCGAATACGGTCGTGAAGGTGTTCCAAAAAGGCTACAGCCTGAACGATCGTCTACTGCGCCCGGCTATGGTCATCATCGCCCAACAAACGGCCGGTCCTCACATTGATCAACAGGCTTGAAATAGCCACTCACCTACCCCATAAACTCGGTCAGGTTCAACCACAGCCCACCCCATCTTTAAGTTCAGGAGCATCAAATTATGACTAGAATCATCGGTATAGACTTAGGAACCACCAACTCATGCGTCGCCATTCTGGAAGGCGGTAAACCTCGCGTGATTGAAAATTCGGAAGGGGCACGCACCACGCCTTCCATCATTGCATTTACCCCGGACGGCGAAGTGTTGGTCGGTCAGTCGGCCAAGCGTCAAGCGGTCACCAATCCCAGAAACACGCTACACGCCGTCAAGCGTCTGATCGGGCGTCGTTTCAAGGATGGTGTGGTTCAGAAAGATATCCATCTGGTGCCGTACAACATTGTCGAAGCCGACAATGGCGATGCCTGGATTGAAGTGAATGGCAGAAAAATGGCCCCGCCAGAAATTTCCGCCCGGGTATTGATGAAGCTGAAAAAGGATGCCGAAGCCTATCTGGGTGAGGAAATAAGAGAAGCCGTCATCACGGTTCCGGCTTATTTCAACGACTCCCAGCGTCAAGCCACCAAAGATGCGGGTCGCATCGCCGGCCTTGAAGTTAAACGCATCATCAACGAACCGACTGCTGCGGCCATGGCGTTTGGTCTGGACAAGAAACACGGCGACATCAAGATTGCCGTATACGATCTGGGCGGCGGTACCTTTGATATTTCCATCATCGAAATTGCCGAGGTCGACGGCGAGCATCAATTTGAGGTATTGTCCACGAATGGTGATACTCACTTGGGCGGTGAAGATTTCGATCTGCGCATTATTGATTTCATCTGCGATGAATTCAGAAAAGAAAACGGTATAGACCTGCACAGCGATCCTCTGGCTTTGCAACGCCTCAAGGAAGCGGCTGAAAAAGCCAAGATTGAACTGTCGTCCAGCCAGCAAACCGACATCAATCTGCCTTATGTCACAGCCGATGCCGCCGGTCCCAAGCACTTGAATCTGCGCTTGACCCGCGCCAAGCTGGAATCTCTGGTCGAAGACCTGATCCTCAAAACCAAAAATCCGTGTGAGACAGCCTTAAAGGATGCAGGTCACAAGCCTAGTGAAATAGACGAAATCATTTTGGTCGGCGGTCAGACCCGCATGCCTAAGGTAATGGACTTCGTTCGTGAGGTATTCGGCAAGGAACCCCGTAAAGATGTCAACCCGGATGAAGCCGTAGCTTTAGGAGCGGCCATACAGGGTGGAGTATTGGGTGGTCAGGTCAAAGACGTGTTGTTGCTGGATGTCACGCCGCTGTCTCTGGGTATCGAAACCCTGGGTGGAGTGATGACCAAACTCATCGAAAAGAACACCACCATCCCAACCAAAACCGGTCAGGTATTCTCCACCGCTGAAGACGGTCAAACCGCAGTCACCATCCACGTACTCCAGGGTGAGCGTGAGATGTCTCGTGACAACAAGTCGCTGGGTCGTTTTGATTTATCCGACATCCCCTCGGCTCCGCGTGGCGTACCCCAGATTGAAGTCACCTTCGACATTGATGCCAACGGTATCCTGCACGTTTCGGCCAAGGACAAAGCCACTGGTAAGCAGCAGTCGATTCGGATTACCGCTTCCAGTGGTTTGACCGAGGACGAAATCAAACGCATGGTACAAGATGCCGAGCAGCATGCTGAGGAGGACAAACGCATGCGTGATCTGGTTACGGCACGCAATCATGCCGATAGCCTCATCCATTCGACCACCAAAACCCTTCAGGAAGTGGGTGAAAAGGTATCTCCAGAAGATCGCAGCAAGATAGAAGCGTGCATGGATGAACTCAAGCAGTCTCTTAACAGTGACGATCATGCCGAAATTGAGCGTAAAACCCAGCACCTGACCGAACTCACCGGTAAAATGGCGGAGCAGCTTTATGCGGCGGAACAATCTGCTGGCGGAGCACCTGGCTACACGGGTGATTCTGCACACACCGCAGACGCGGGCAGCAGCAAAACCCACGATGACGCAGTTGATGCCGAGTTTGAAGAAGTTGATGACACGCGCAAATAAGCGTCGCCCACAAAAATGAGTCTGTGCTGATTCGGCTAAAGTCGTACAGACAGGTTCGGGAAGCGGCATCCTGTTCTCGTGACGGGATGTCGCTTCTCTGTCATGATGGGGGCACATAGAAAACCCGTACCGAGTTCGGCCCGTGAACCTTAGGGCAGAAACGCAACGCATTAACCAGAAAACACACCGCTTATGGCTAAAGAAGACTACTACGAACTCTTAGGGGTTGCCCGGAACGCCAGCGAAGACGAAATCAAAAAAAGTTTTCGTCGGCTTGCCATGAAATACCATCCTGACAGGAATCGGGACAATCCTCAGGCCGAGGAGCAGTTCAAAAAAATCAAGGAAGCGTACGACATACTTTCTGATGCCAAGAAACGTTCGGCTTATGATCAGTTCGGTCACGCCGGGCTTGATGCCGGCATGGGAGGAGGTGCAGGTGGATTCAGTTACACCGCCGAAAATTTCAGTGAGATTTTCGGCGATGTCTTTGGCGACATTTTTGGTGGTGGGGCCAGCAGTCGCAAGCGGGGGCGGGTACAAAGGGGGGCTGACCTGCGTTACAACCTGGAAGTCACCCTGGAAGAGGCCGTATCCGGCACAGAAGTCAAAATAAAAGTGCCCACCCAGGTTATCTGTACCGAGTGCGGCGGCAACGGGGCCAAGAAAGGCACAACGCCTGTGACCTGCGGTACCTGTCAGGGACATGGCGTGGTGCGTATGCAGCAAGGATTTTTCGCGGTACAGCAAACCTGTCCAACCTGTAGGGGAACGGGTCAGCAAGTCAAAGATCCTTGTCGGGTATGTAACGGACATGGCCGCATACAGGAAACCAAAACCCTGTCGGTAAAAATCCCGGCCGGGGTGGATACCGGCGACCGCATCCGTTTAGGTGGTGAGGGTGAGGCCGGTGAAGGAGGCGGGCCACCCGGTGATCTTTATGTGCAGATTGCCGTCAAGGAACACCCTATATTCAAACGGGATGGTGCCAATTTGTATTGTGAAGTACCCATCAGTTTTCCCGCAGCCTGTCTGGGTGGCGACCTTGAAGTACCTAAGCTAGACGGCAAAGTCGTTCTCAAAATCCGTACGGAAACCCAAACCGGACGTTTATTCCGTCTGCGTAACAAGGGTGTCAAACCCGTGCGTGGCGGTGCTCAGGGTGACCTCCTGTGTCGGGTAAGAATAGAAACCCCCATACACCTCAACAAGGAACAACTGGAACTGATTAAAAAGCTGGATGAGTCTCTCAGTGGTGGCGGTAGCCATCACAGCCCTCAGGCTCATGGCTGGCTGGATGGAGTCAAGCAGTTTTTTGAAAAACTCGGAGGCCTGTGAACATGATCCGTATCGGAATCCTGGGTGCTGATGGCCGTATGGGTCATGCCCTGTTAAACGCTTGTCTTGATTCCGCTGGAGCCACACTGGCGGTCGCAATAGAGCGTACAGGGTCTCCCGCCTTGGGTCGCGATGCCGGTGAATTGATAGGTCGTGCGCCACTAGGCATACGGGTGACGGATCGTCTGGCGGATGTCATCAACGAGTTGGATGTGGTCATTGATTTCACCCGGCCTGAACCGACACTGTCCCACCTCGCGCTCTGTCAGCAACACCAGGTCAGGATGGTTATAGGGACTACCGGCTTTACGCCAGAGCAAAAAGCCATTCTGGTGGCTGCCTCAACCCACTTGCCCCTGGTGGTGGCACCCAACATGAGTGTGGGCGTTAATCTCTGCCTCAAGTTGCTGGAAATTGCCGGTCGGGTGATAGGCACTCAAACCGACATCGAAATCACCGAGGCTCATCATCGCCACAAGGTTGATGCGCCCTCAGGCACAGCTTTGCGTATGGGTGAAGTGGTGGCCAGAAGCTTAGGGCGTACATTGGATGAATGCGCGGTGTATAGCCGGGAAGGGCAGACCGGCGAACGCCAACCGGGCAGCATAGGGTTTTCGGTCATCCGGGCCGGTGACATCGTGGGGGATCACACCGTGCTGTTTGCCGATGAAGGTGAGCGGGTTGAAATTACCCACAAGGCATCAAGTCGGCTGACATTCGCTAACGGGGCCGTCCGTGCCGCTCTTTGGTTATCCACCCGCGAGCCAGGGCTGTATGAAATGCAGGATGTATTAGGCCTTAATGCCACACTCTGAGATATAAGCATGGCCAAGAAAAGCCAGCCCTTTGAAGATTCCATGTCTGAACTGGAGCATTTGGTCGAGCGCATGGAGCAAGGCCAGATGCCTTTGGAGGAAGCACTCAAGACGTTTGAACGGGGAATACAGCTTTCCCGTATTTGCCAGAAAGCCTTGCAGGATGCGGAACAGAAAGTTCAAATCCTGATGGATGATAAAAACGACCCCACTTTCAAGCCGTTTACCGATGAATCCTGAAACCGCCTTGCAATTATTCATGCGCGACACCCAAGCCCGCGCTGAATCCGCACTTGACTCTCGCCTGCCTCTAGCCACCAGAATGCCCGAGCGTTTGCATCAGGCCATGCGTTATTCCGTTCTGGGTGGCGGAAAACGCTTACGGCCCTTGTTAACGTATGCGACTGGAATGGCCTTGGGTGTGCCTCTGGATGTGCTGGACGGTTCGGCCTCTGCGGTCGAATTCATTCATGTTTACTCTCTTATTCATGATGATCTCCCCGCCATGGACGATGATGATCTGCGCCGGGGCAAACCCACTTGCCACATCGCTTACGACGAGGCTACAGCCATCCTGGCCGGAGATGCCTTGCAAGCCTTGGCGTTTCATGTTTTGGCGCATGATCCCAGTATTCGGGTTCGCCCGGAAAAACGACTCGAAATGCTTACAGCACTGGCGATGGCCAGTGGTTCGCAGGGTATGGTCGGTGGACAGGCGATTGATCTGGATGCCGTAGGCAAGGTGCTGGATTTACCGGCACTTGAAAATATGCACATACGCAAGACGGGAGCCTTGATACGGGTCAGCGTTACTTTGGCGGTCTTGTCGGCTCCGGACGTGTCTCCTGAGCAGGCTCATGGGTTGGATCACTATGCCAAGTGCATAGGACTCGCCTTCCAGATTCAGGATGACATCCTTGATGTAGAGAGCGACACCCAAACACTGGGTAAAACCCATGGCAAGGATCAAGACCAGAACAAACCCACCTACACGGCCTTGCTGGGCTTGACGGGGGCCAAACAAAAAGCACTGGAAATGCACGAAGAAGCTTTGAATGCGCTTGCGGTTTTGGGGGCTGAAGCCGATCTGCTGCGTGATTTATCTCGATTCATCGTACAGAGAAACCATTGAACCCGGGTTCGGGTTTGCCTAATTGCCAAAACTCTGGAAACATTGCCACTTTACTAAACGCTCAACCCTGTTTCCGGAATTTGGCCGGGCTGTCTTCCAGATAGCTTTCTCGGCGCACGCTAGATTCCCTCAGAGCAATCAACGAGACCGGGTCTGAAGGAATTGAACACCAATAATGACAAATTCAAACAAATACCCCCTACTGGACGCCATAGATACCCCTGAAGATCTGCGGACGCTCGAATCCGGTCAACTTCACGATCTAGCTGCAGAGTTACGTGAATTTCTACTCGAAAGTGTGAGCCAGTCGGGTGGGCACTTGGCAGCCGGGTTGGGTACGGTAGAACTTACCATCGCGCTGCATTATGTGTTCGATACCCCCGAAGACAAGCTGGTCTGGGATGTAGGACATCAGGCTTATCCCCACAAGATACTCACGGGACGTCGTTCCCGCATGACCACCATCAGAAAAAAGGACGGGCTTTCTGCTTTTCCCAATCGCGAGGAAAGCCCTTACGACTGTTTCGGCGTGGGTCATTCCAGTACCTCCATCAGTGCGGCACTGGGTATGGCCATAGCTGCCTCGCTGGAAAAACGATCCATACATGCGGTGGCGATCATTGGGGATGGTGGTCTGACCGGGGGCATGGCGTTTGAGGCACTTAATCACGCCGGGGTACTTGATGCCAATCTGTTGGTCATTTTGAACGACAACGAGATGTCCATTTCTCCCAACGTCGGTGCGTTGAACAACTATCTGGCCAAGATTCTCTCCGGCAAGTTCTACACCGGCATCCGGGAAGGCAGCAAGCAGTTGCTGCGTCAGCACATGCCCAGTATGTGGGATTTGGCGCGTCGGGCTGAAGAACACGTCAAAGGCATGGTGGCACCCGGTACCTTGTTTGAGGAACTGGGATTCAACTACATCGGCCCGGTCGATGGCCATGACATGGATACCCTGGTCACCACATTACGTAATCTTAAAGAATTGTCAGGGCCGAGATTCCTGCACGTCGTTACTCGCAAGGGCAAGGGTTATCTGCCGGCTGAACAGGATCCGGTGGCCTATCACGGCGTTTCTTCTTTTGATCCCGCTCAAGATCATCTTCCCAAGGCAAAACCAGGCTCTCCTTCCTACACAGATATTTTCGGTCGATGGTTATGCGACATGGCAGAACAGGAACCACGCCTTACCGGCATCACGCCCGCTATGCGAGAAGGTTCGGGCCTGTTGGAGTTTTCAGAACGATTCCCGGAACGCTATTTCGATGTCGGCATAGCCGAACAGCACGCCGTGACTTTGGCCGCCGGTCAGGCTTGCGAAGGATATAAGCCGGTCGTGGCCATTTATTCCACCTTCTTGCAACGTGCGTATGATCAACTCATACACGATGTGGCCTTGCAGAATCTGCCGGTTCTGTTTGCCATTGATCGGGCAGGCCTGGTGGGACCGGACGGCCCTACCCATGCGGGCAGTTTTGATCTTAGTTTCATGCGTTGCATTCCCAACATGGTCATCATGGCCCCGGCGGACGAAAATGAATGCCGACAAATGCTGTACACCGGATTCAAGCACAACGGACCGTCTGCGGTGCGTTATCCGAGAGGACGAGGGACGGGTGTAGAACCCGTATCCGAGATGTACGCCTTGCCTTTGGGTAAGGCTGAAGTGCGTCGTCAGGGGAGTGATATGGCCTTGCTGGCTTTCGGGTGTATGGTGTCTGTGGCCGAAGCGGTTGGGGAGCAATTGTCCGCGACCGTCATCAATATGCGCTTTGTCAAACCCGTGGACGAAGCATTGATCCGGGAATTGGCTACAACACACCGGGTTTTCGTTACGTTGGAAGACAATGCCATTGCCGGAGGAGCAGGCAGTGCCGTTAATGAATGGCTACAGGCTCAGCGTTTGCCCCTACCGATATTAAATCTCGGGTTGGCCGATCAGTTCCTGGAATACGGCAGTCGTGAACAACTCCTGGCTGAGGCGGGTTTGGATGTGGACGGCGTAATGGCTTCCATCAAACAATTCCTCGGTCGCTAAACGATGGTGTGATGCCTTATGGATCGACTCAAAGCCAGGATCAGGGATATTCCTGATTTCCCCAAACCGGGTATTCTGTTCAAGGATATAACCCCGCTGGTCAAGGATCCAGCCAGTCTCAGACTGGCGGTTCATCAGTTGCTTCATCCGTTTTTGGGTCAGGAGATCACCGCCGTAGCCGGCATGGAGGCGCGTGGTTTTATCTTTGGTTCTTTGGTGGCGTGGGAGTTGGGCGTAGGTTTCATCCCCTTACGGAAACCTGGCAAGCTGCCTTATGACGTTCAAAATGTCAGCTATGATCTCGAATACGGTTCTGCGGCCCTTGAAGTGCATACCGATGCGGTACGGCAGGGTGATGCGGTACTCCTCATTGATGACCTGCTGGCCACAGGTGGAACCGCCAAAGCCAGTTGTGATTTGATTGAGGCCTTGGGAGCCCGGGTAGTGGCCTGCGCTTTTTTGATTGAACTGGATGCGCTTAAAGGGCGAGATAAACTGAGTCCATACCGAATTCACTCCTTACTGCACTATTAAGCGGCGATCAACGATACCTTCTGATTAGATTATTCAGCGAGCGAACTGTGGTGCGCATTCTTCAAATTACCGATTTGCATATACTGGCTCAACCTGGCCAGACCTTGCTGGGAGTGGATACTGAAGCGAGTTTCAGGGAAATCCTGAGCAAGGCGGTAACGGAGCAAGACGATATCCGCCTGGTACTGTTAACGGGAGATTTGGCGCAAGACCCAGAACCCTCAACCTATACCCGCTTGCTCGGCTGGTTGCAGGAAACCGACTGGGACTATGCGTTCATACCCGGCAACCACGATGACTTGACGCTGATGATCTCCTGTTTGTCTGGAGACAAAACAGGATACCGCCCACATATACTGCTGGATAACTGGCAGATCATCTGCCTGGATAGCTCGGTGGAAGGAAGCCCCAGCGGTTTCCTGGTTGAGGATCAGATCAGGTATATGGAACATTGCCTGGTTAACCACCCCGAATGCCACACGCTGATTGCCCTCCACCATCACCCCATAGCCACGGGCAGTACGTGGTTGGATACCATGGTTTTAGGAAATAAGGATGAGTTTCTTGCTGTGGTACACCGCCATCCGTCTGTCAAAGCAGTGTTGACCGGGCATGTTCATCAGCTTATGGATGTCAGACGGGATGAGGTGCGGTTTATGGCTACTCCATCAACCTGTTTCCAGTTTAAGCCTTTATCCGAGCAGTTTGCGCTGGATGAAGCCGCGCCGGGTTACCGTTGGCTGGAGTTGCATGAGGACGGTCGTTTTTCTACCGGAGTCGAAAGACTGGGGCATTCGCCTAAAGGTTTGGATCGAGCCTCTTCCGGTTATTAGGCGGTTAGGGTATCAGCGGGCATTTAGGGAAGAAGGAGCAGGGTTGCGATCCTTGTGCTGATCAGACCCCAAAGACAGAAACCCTTGTAGATTGACGGGTGCTTTGGAATCCACCAGACATTGGCCCAATTCGGCCAGAGCTTGATGGTACACTTTACGTTTGAAATAAACGACATCGTGCACCGGATACCAATAATCCACCCAGCACCAGGAGTCAAATTCTGGCCGGGAGGTTCTGTTGAGGGCGATACTCGAAGGGCTGGTTACCAGACGCAGCATATACCAGAGTTGTTTCTGGCCTATACAGAGGGGGTGTGAATGTCTGCGAATGTAGCGTTCGGGAAGTTCGTAACGTAACCAGTGTCGGGTTCGGCCTATCAGTTCTACGTCATCGCCTCTTAGCCCGATTTCTTCGTACAACTCACGATACATAGCCGCCTCAGGTTTTTCCCTGGGTTTGATGCCACCTTGAGGGAATTGCCATGAACTCATCCCCAAACGCTTGGCCCAAAAGACGCTGCCTTCGTCATTACATAAAACGATGCCCACGTTGAGGCGATATCCGTCCACGTCTATCATAATCTTCGCTTCAATCCGGTTGATGTTTATTACGTTTGAATTTAACGGAATCTTGTGAATCTGGCAATATTTGATCTTGACAACACCCTCCTGGCGGGTGACAGCGATTACCTCTGGGGGCAGTTTCTTGTCGAGCGCGGGCGAGTAAACCGTGACACCTACGAAGCCGCTAATGCCCGTTTTTACGAGGATTACCGCCAGGGCGTGCTCGACATAACGGCATTTCTGGAGTTTTCTCTGGCTCCGCTGGCGGCGTATGCACCGGATGATTTATTCCGCTGGAGGGAGGAATTTATAGCCGAAATCATCAGGCCGCTCTTGCTTGGCAAAGCCCATGCACTGATTCAATCCCATATCGACAGGGGCCACACCCCGATCATCATCACCGCGACCAACCACTTCATCACTGCACCCATCGCCGAGTTATACGGGATAAGCCACTTGCTGGCTACTCTGCCGGAATGGCTGGAAGGTCGCTACACCGGTCGGTTTGTGGGTGTTCCCTGCTTTCAGGAAGGCAAAGTAACCCGCCTTCACGAATGGCTGCGAAATCACCCTCACGATCTCGCCGGCAGTTATTTTTACAGCGACTCGCGTAATGATATTCCGTTACTGGAACAGGTAGGGTTTCCGGTGGCGGTTGATCCTGACGAGATCCTTCGCCAAACGGCTTTTGAACGCAACTGGCCTGTTATCAGTTTGCGTTGAAACCCTCAGAGACAGATGCTTCAGCCTTTTCTTATCAAGTAGTGATAAATATCTGCGTCTACTCGCTGCTCCAATAAAACGTGCGCGGTTTGCTCCACAAAAACGCCAAAATCCAAAACTGAAGCCGGATCGGTTGCCTGAACCCATACCGTTTGACCCTTATCGAGACCTTGTAAGGCTTTTTTGAGGCGAAGCAGAGGTAATGGGCAATTCAACCCCCGAGTGTCTACAGACAGATCAGCCGTTTGCATCATCAGTATCCGGTTTACTCACAGTATCTTCGCCATCACGATGGCATCTTCACGCCCCTGACGCGCCGGGTAATACCCTTTACGCAAGCCTATTTCATTGAACCCCGCCTGCTGATACAGACCTATAGCCTTCCGGTTTGAATCACGCACTTCCAGAAACATAGTCTCAGCCCGTTGTTTTCTGGCGTGATTGATTAAATGCTCCAGCATATAGCGACCGTGGCCTTGCTTCTGGTGAGTCGTAGCGACACACAGATTGAGCAAATGGCACTCGCCGGCTCCCACCGAAATAATGCCGTAAGTCACTACATGACCGCCCTTTTCCCCTATCCATAAGTGATAGCCAATCTTGAAGCAATCTTTGAACGTAGCCAGTTCCCACGGGTGTTCATAAGCAATTTGTTCCACATCAAAAACCCGCTTGATGTCGGATTTGCGCATAGGACGCACCTGTAGCTCTGCGTGTTCTGCCAGGCTGGGGAAATGTTTGCAATAAAAGTCCTTCTCTGCGTCATAGTGCATCCATCTGGACATGTGTTCCAGAAATTCGGACATGAACATACTCTCAGCAATTATTTTTTACGTGTTCACGATAAGTATTCATCGCCAGCCTGAGATCATCCCAAGCCCTGCGCTTTTCCAGTTGAGATCGCAACAAATACGCAGGGTGATAGGTGACGACCAGCGGTGTGTTCTGATACTGATGAACCTGACCACGCAAGGCACCAATGGCGGTAGTCGTTTTGAGTAAATTCTGCGCCGCAACCCGACCCAGAGCCAGTATGATTTTAGGCTGGATCAAGCTGATCTGACGGTGCAGATAGTCTTCACACGCTCTGGATTCGTCAGCGGAGGGATCACGGTTTTCCGGTGGTCTGCATTTCAATATGTTGGCGATATACACGGTTTCCCGCGTCAGTCCTAAAGCCCGGATCATTTCGTTCAGTAACTGGCCGGCCCGCCCTACAAAGGGTTCTCCTTGTAAATCTTCCTGTTCACCCGGAGCCTCACCGATGACGAGCCAATCGGCCGACCGACTGCCCACTCCGAACACGGTTTGGGTTCTACCGCTATGCAAGGCACAGCGGGTACACCCACTGACCTCGCTGGCCAGTTGTTCCCACAATGCTTCTGTCGATTCTGTCATGCTGGTCCCCGCCTGGGGTTGGTCAAGGTTGGCCGGTCGATCTTCAGCCTCCGCCGGTGGCGGGACATCCACAGGCCGGGCCTCGGACATTCGTAAAGTCCAAACCGGTATGCCCATGAGTTGGAGTACTGCTTGACGATGTAGTGCGTCCATCTATCAGACATCACCGGAAACCTGAGGGTGCATACGCGGCTTAGGGGTCAGTAGTTTGTTGACGGCATTGATATACGCCCTGGCTGAGGCGATGACGATGTCGGTATCTGCGCCCTGACCATTGACGATCCGCCCGGCCTTTTCCAGACGCACCGTCACCTCACCCTGAGCATCGGTTCCGGTGGTGATGTTATTGACCGAATACAATTGCAGGGTTGATTGGGTGTTGACGATGGATTCTATCGCCTTGAAACTGGCATCCACGGCCCCGCCGCCTTCAGCCACTCCCTTGATTTCGTCGTGTTCTATCTTGAGAGTCACCGTGGCACGCGGGGTTTCTCCAGTTTCTGAGCACACTTTCAAGCCGATCAAACGCACGATTTCATCTTCGGCCACACTCGCGGCTTCAGTGACCAACGCCTGCAGGTCTTCATCGAAGATCTGATGTTTTTTATCCGCCAATTCCTTAAACCTTTGAAATACGGTGTTGAGTTCCTGCTCGGAACTCAGTTCTATGCCGAGTTCCAGCATACGGGTTTTGAAGGCATTGCGACCGGAATGTTTACCCAACACCATGCGATTGGCGACCCAGCCTACGTCCTCGGCACTCATGATTTCGTAAGTTTCCCGGCTTTTGAGTACGCCGTCCTGGTGTATGCCGGATTCGTGAGCAAAGGCGTTGACACCCACGATGGCTTTGTTGGGTTGTACCGGGAAACCGGTGATGTTGGACACCAGCCTGGAGGTGGCGACGATTTCACGGGTGTCGATTTCTACATGACAGGGAAAGACATCCTGGCGGGTTTTAACCGCCATGACGATTTCTTCCAGTGCTGCGTTGCCGGCCCGTTCGCCCAGACCATTGATGGTGCATTCCACCTGTCGCGCACCATTCAGCACGGCCGACAGCGAGTTGGCCACCGCCAGGCCTAAGTCGTTATGACAATGTACCGAAAATATGGCTTTATCGGAGTTGGGTATGCGTTCCCGCAAACGGCGAATCATCCCACCAAACTGTTCCGGCAAACTGTAGCCTACGGTATCGGGTATGTTGAGGGTTCTTGCACCGGCATCAATCACGGCTTCCAGAATACGGCAGAGAAAATCTTCCTCGGAACGACCGGCATCCTCCGGTGAGAATTCAACGTTGTCGGTGTACTGCCGGGCTTTTTTGACGGCGCGTATCGCGTGCTCTATGACTACATCCGGTTCCATACGCAGTTTTTTCTGCATGTGTATGGGCGAGGTCGCTATGAAGGTGTGGATGCGTGAGCGGCTGGCTTCTTTGAGTGCCAGCCCGGCTTTTTCTATGTCGGCATCCAGTGCGCGGGCCAGTCCACACACCACGCTCTCGCGTACTGCACGGGCTACGGCCTGGACTGAATCAAAATCCCCAGGGCTTGCCGCCGGAAATCCGGCTTCTATGACATCAACCCGCAATCGCTCTAAAGCCTTGGCGATTCTGACCTTTTCCTCCCGGTTCATGGAGGCTCCAGGACTTTGCTCACCATCCCTGAGCGTGGTATCGAAAATAATCAGTTTGTCACTCATGGTTTTAACTCCAGTCAGGGAAAAGGATATGCGGTTCAGGCCACTAGACCTTGCGTTCGTGTCGAACCTGGCTCAGCCGTTTCAGCGTATATACCGGGCCGGAAATGGCATAACCGGTAAACAGGGTGAATAACACCAGCGGAGGATTGGTGAAGACGACGGCGAAAGCCAGCATGACTACGATGGCCCGCATGAAAGGAACCCGCCCGCGAAAATCTATGTGCTTGAAACTGTGGTAACGAAAATTGCTGACCATGAGCAGGCCGGTCATTAAGGTCAAACCCAGAATGACTGAGCGCATGGCTTCGCTGTGGGCAAAACCGTGTGACTCAGCAAACCAGACAAATCCGGCCAGTATGGCCGCCGCTGCCGGGCTGGGCAGACCCTGAAAATAGCGTTTGTCTGCGGTATCGATTTGGGTATTAAAACGAGCAAGACGCAGGGCCGCACCCGCTGTGTGGACGAATGCAACCACCCAGCCCATTTTGCCCATGCTGGACAGATACCAGATGTACACCATCAGGGCTGGAGCCGCGCCAAAGGAAATCATGTCGGCCATGCTGTCGTATTCACCCCCGAAAGCACTCTCGGTGTGAGTCAGACGTGCCACCCGACCGTCCAGACCATCGAGTATCATGGCGATGAATATCGAAATGGCCGCCCATTCGAAGTTTCGGTTGAATGCCAAGGTAATGGCATAAAAGCCTGCAAACAAAGCTCCAGTGGTAAAAAGATTGGGGAGTAGGTAAATCCCACGTCTGTGTTTGTTGGGGGGGAGTTGTTCTTCTTCCATAATCTGGCCTTATGAAGTGAGAAAGGCGAACCGGCCTGCCGATTCGCCTTGTCTGGATGGATTCCCCAAAATTCCCTGTTCTTGCCTGGATGTGGGAATCGCGGGGGGCGGTGAGCCTTTTAGTTTTTGCTCTTGTCGACCAGTTTGTTGGCCTTGATCCAGGGCATCATGTCACGCAGTTTTTGTCCAACGGTTTCGATTGGATGTTCACGACCCAGCCGGCGTTTGGCCTTCAAGGTGGCGCAACCGGCCTGGTTTTCCAGTATGAATTCGCGGGCAAATTCACCACGCTGAATTTCATCCAGGATTTTCTTCATTTCTTTCTTGGTGTCGTCGGTGATGATGCGCGGGCCACGGGTGAGGTCACCGTATTCGGC
>JBPCSC010000064.1:0-16916 GCA_051007495.1 Methylococcaceae bacterium
GTTCTATCTCGATCCCGGCCGACAACAAGGCTTCGCAAATGGAATGTCCTTGACGGGCGGAAATCGTCATTCCCTGAGGACACAGTTCAGCATGAGGCAATACGGTGATGGACGGCATGGTGTCAAACCTCCAGGGCTTCGAGTTTTTGGCCGGTCAAAGCCTTTTGTATGCTTTGATCCATACGTCTGGCGGCAAATTCGATGCTGGCCTCGTTGAGATTCTCGCAAGCCTGCTTAATGGCCTCCCAGTCAGACGTTGCGGAGGTGTCGTTCAAGTGGGTCATGCCCTGCTTGAGAAGGTCGGATTCTTGAGGGTTCAACAAATGACCATCCACTGCCAAGGCGGCTTCCAAAGCGGCGATCAATCGGGCCGCCTCCACTCTCTGCTCTTGCAAACGGCGGGCTTCCAGGTCGTCTCGTGCGTGGCGATAAGACGCTTCGATCATTCGGGCAATATCACCATCACCCAGACCGTAAGACGGCTTGACCTCGATGCGCGATTGCACACCGCTGGTTTGTTCCGCTGCCGACACACTGAGCAAACCATCTGCATCCACCTGAAAACTAACCCGCACCCGTGCTGCTCCGGCTACCATGGGCGGAATGCCCCACAACTCGAACCGGGCCAGCGACCGACATTCACTCACCAGTTCCCGTTCGCCTTGTACAACATGGATACTCATGGCCGTCTGGCCGTCTTTCCAGGTGGTAAATTCCTGAGCGCGGGCTACAGGCAGTGTGGCATTGCGGGTAATGATCTTCTCCACCAGACCTCCCATGGTTTCTATGCCCAGCGACAAGGGAATCACATCCAGCAGTAGCCAGTCCTGCTCCCCACGGTTTCCGGCCAGGGCATTGGCCTGTAAAGCCGCACCCATGGCAACGACCCGGTCGGGATCAAGATCAGTGAGCGGCGTTTGCTGAAACAGATCGGCTACGGCCTGGCGAATACAAGGCATACGGGTAGCCCCGCCCACCAGCACCACACCCTTGATGTCGTGTATCCCCAATCGGGCATCACGCAAGGCTTTTTTAACCGGACTGAGCGTGTGTCTTACCAGATCAGCAGTCAGTGCCTCAAACGTGGTGCGGGTCAGAGTGCGGGTCAGTTGAGAACCATCGCCCAGCAAAACCTCACATTTGATTTCGGCTGATTCTGACAAGGCTTCCTTGGCTGTGCGCGAGGCGGTCAACAGGGTACGCATATCGCCGGTGGAAATCGCCGCCGACGCATGGCCCTCCAGCAGCCATACCGCTACAGCATGATCAAAATCGTCGCCACCCAAGGCCGGATCACCATTGGTGGCCAGCACTTCAAACACCCCACGGGTCAGCCTGAGTATGGAGATGTCGAAGGTTCCACCGCCCAGATCGTAGACGGCATACACCCCTTCTGCGGCTTCATCCAGACCATAGGCAATGGCGGCGGCTGTAGGCTCATTAAGCAATCGGTACACTTCAAGCCCGGCAATCCTGGCCGCATCCTTGGTGGCCTGACGCTGTGCCTCATCGAAATAGGCCGGCACAGTAATGACCGCTCCATCCAGTTCACCACCCAAAGCGAGTTCCGCCCGGTGTCTGAGTACCTTGAGTATTTCGGCTGACACTTCTACAGGGCTGACCACCCCGGCCCGGGTCGCAAAGCGCACCATACCCTGACCTTCAACCAGGTGATAAGCCAGTGAAGGTCGGGCCATTACATCGTCATACCCACGGCCCATAAACCGCTTGACCGACACAAATGTATTCTCGGAATCCTCATACTGTGAACGCCGGGCCGAGTCACCCACCTCGACGACACCGTCTTGGGCGTAACGCACCACTGAAGGCAATAACACCTTCCCGGCCTCGTCGGTCAGCACCGACACTCGGCCGTGCTCTACTGTGGCGACCAATGAATGGGTAGTACCCAAATCAATGCCTATCGCCCGTTTAAGTTTAGGGGGAGCCGGCTTTGTCCCCGGTTCGGAAATCTGTAACAACATTTACTCGTCCTCCAATTCAGCCAAAGACTGGTTAATTTCCTGTTCCAATTTATCGAGAAAAGCCAGTTGCCGGATGACTTCCGCCGCAGCCGAATAATTGTGGTGGGTGTCGAGCAGGGACGAGAGCGAGGCCTGAAGCACTGTCGTGTCTTCCTTAAGACGTTGCTCCAGTCGGCCCATGCGTTCCAAATCCTTTAACGCACGGGATTCCTGCAATTCGCTACGCCATTCGATTTGTTCCAGTAAAAATTCAGGCGGCATCGCCGTCCGGCTTTCCAGGTGGCAATCAATGCCGTGTAAGCCCACCAGATAGCGTGCCCTGTGTAAGGGATGACGCAGCGTCTGATAGGCCTCATTAACCCAGGTCGACCACTGCAAGGCCAGTCGTTTTTCGGTGTCTCCCAAGTGGGCGACGGTGTCTGGATGAATTCGGGCCTGCAATTCCCGGAAACGTTGATCGAGCAACTGAGTATCCAGCCGGTATTCCGCCGGAAACTGGAATAGCTCGAAGTGGGTGCGGTTTTCTGTTGGTGACATGTTGGGGTTAATGGAAATGAAGGCCACTAAAGCCTATATGTTGAAACTTTCCCCACAACCGCACTGATTTTTGACATTGGGGTTGTTGAACTTGAACCCTTCCGAGAATCCTTCCCGCACATAATCCAGCTCTGTGCCTTCCAGATAGGCCAGGCTTTTAGGATCAATCAGTACAGTCACACCAAAACTGTCGAAGCTCAGATCTTCAGGCTCGGCCGCATCAACGAACTCCATGGCATAGGCCAGACCGGAACAGCCAGAGGTTCTGACGGCCAGGCGAATCCCGCAGCCACTGCCACGGAAATCCAGATGTTTAAGCACTTGTTTTGCTGCGCTTTGAGTGAGGGTAATCGTCATGACCTAGTCCTTTAGTGGGTTTGCTGGGATGAGCAGGCGGAACCTTCCGCTACTGAGAAAGAACTGCCGCAACTGCACGAAGAAGCGGCATTCGGATTGCGGATGATGAAACGAGAACCCTCCAACCCTTCCTGATAATCAATTTCAGCTCCTTGCAAATACTGCAGGCTGGTGGGATCAATCATCAAGGTGACCCCATCGGTCACCATCGTGGTATCGGATGCCTCTACGGTTTCCTCGAAGGCAAAACCGTATTGGAATCCCGAACATCCCCCCCCTGAAACATAAACCCTGAGTTTCAGATTAGGATTGCCTTCTTCGGCGATTAGCTCGCTGACTTTTCCGGCCGCCTGTGAAGTAAACAAAAGCTCAGGCGGGGGCGGTGGGCTGGCCGGGCTGACTGGATTGAGTGCATTGATGGCAACCATGATGGAATCCTCTCTGTGTTCAGGCGGCAACGGGCTGGCAGAGGTCATAACCCGCTGCACTCAAACCCGATTTCGAGCGGTAATCGTTGACTGCCGCCTTAATGGCATCTTCAGCCAATACCGAGCAATGAATCTTGACCGGAGGCAAGGCCAAAGCCTCGGCTATTTCGGTATTTTTGATGGCCATGGCCTGTTCGACGGTTTTTCCCTTGACCCATTCGGTCACCAGAGAACTGGAGGCAATGGCCGAACCGCAGCCATACGTCTTGAATTTTGCGTCTTCGATCACCCCATCCGGGCTGACCTTAATCTGCAATTTCATCACATCACCACAGGCCGGGGCACCTACTACCCCGGTACCTACGCCAGATTCCTGTTTGTCGAAAGACCCGACATTGCGGGGGTTTTCATAATGGTCGATGACCGTTTCGTTGTAAGCCATGATCTGCTCCGCACTGAGTTTTGAATGAATCAATGAGCGGCTGCCCATTGAACCGAGTTGATGTCAATACCGTCTTTGAACATTTCCCACAGAGGGGAAAGATCACGCAGATGATCCACTTTCTCCTTGATGAGGCCGATGGCGTAATCCACATCGGCTTCGGTGGTGTAGCGTCCCAAGGTGAAGCGAATCGAACTGTGCGCCAGTTCGTCGCTACGCCCCAAGGCTCTTAATACATAGGAAGGCTCCAGGCTGGCAGAAGTACAGGCCGAGCCACTCGATATGGCCAAATCCTTGAGTGCCATCATCAGAGATTCGCCTTCCACGTAGTTAAAACTGACATTAAGGTTATGGACTACCCGCTGCTCCATATCACCGTTGATATACACCTCTTCGACATTCTTGACCGCAGCCAGCAATTTGTCTCTGAGTAGACGAATACGGGTGGTTTCTTCTGCCATTTCGGCCTGGGCAATGCGAAAGGCTTCCCCCATGCCCACAATCTGATGCGGTGCCAAAGTACCCGAACGCATACCCCGCTCATGACCGCCGCCGTGCATCATGGCCTTGATTCTGACCCTGGGCTGACGGCTCACAAACAAGGCACCAATCCCTTTTGGACCGTACGTCTTGTGGGCGGAAAATGACATTAAATCCACTGGCAAAGCACGCAGGTCAATCGGAAGCTTGCCGGTAGACTGGGCCGCATCGACATGAAAAATGACCCCTTGCTCCCGGCAAATCGTGCCCAGTTTTTCGATATCCTGAATCACGCCGATCTCATTATTTACGTGCATAACCGAAGCCAGACAGGTATCCGGTCGTATGGCTGCCGTGAACGCATCAAGGTCAATCAACCCATTCGGTAAAGGATCCAGATAAGTCACCTCATAACCTTGCGTCTCCAGTTCTCTCATCGTATCCAGCACCGCTTTATGTTCCGTCTTGACCGTAATCAAATGCTTTCCCTTGCTGGCGTAAAAGGCAGCAGCACCCTTAATGGCCAGGTTATCGGATTCGGTGGCACCGGATGTCCAGATGATTTCCTTGGGATCGGCGTTGACCAGACTGGCTACGGCTTCACGAGCCTCTTCCACTGCTTTTTCAGCCGTCCAGCCCAAACTGTGGGAGCGACTGGCCGGATTACCGAAATCCTCAGTTAAAAAGGGAATCATTTTCTCGGCGACTCTCACATCCACTGGGGTCGTAGCCGAGTAATCGAGATAAATCGGTAGTTTCATGGTGTTGCTCTCATGGTGGAATCGAATAGAACGTCTTTGCAATGATTAACGCAAAGACAATGCCATGTCCTGGACGTGGCTAGACAGCACGACTGAGGTGCAAAATGGCTACAGCAAGCCTTGTGACATTTCTAACAATGTGCGAACAATCCGCTACATAACCGCTGAAAAGGCCGGTTAAACCCCATAATTCATAACGATAAAAATATCGGCTTGAAAGGCATGGTTCTCGCTTAATCGTGGGCATTGATATTCCCACGATCCCGTGCCTGTACCACATTTTGAGAGGTTCCCATGCCCACCCCCACCCTTAACCTGAACCCGGAAAAATCAAGCAATCTGGAGCTGATTGCCATTTATGAAATCGGAAAATTCCTCAGTTCTTCACTGGATGTCGCAAAAACTATTCGTGATGTACTCAACATATTGTCTTCTTATATGCAGATGAATCGCAGCATGGTCAGCCTGGTACAGGACAATGGCGAGGTTCATGTCGTGGGGGCTATGGAACTCTCCACAGAGGAAATGGCCCGTGGGCATTTTCAAAAGGGTGAAGGCATCATCGGTAAAGTAATCCGCACCGGTCTGCCCATCATCATTCATAACGTGGCCGAGGAGCCTTCTTTCCTCAATCGAACCGGCTCCCGCAATCTGGACGATGGCCGCCAGATCACTTTCGTGGCCGTACCCATCAAAACGGAACAGGCCACCATCGGTGTGTTAAGCATCGACAGGGATATGGGCGCGCATAAAGGGCGGATAGATCAGGATGTGCAACTGCTCAAAATGGTGGCCAATCTAATAGGGCAATCCATTCGTTTACACCAGTTGGTCGCCAACGAAAGAGAACAGCGTATGGTGGCTGAATACCGCCTGCAAAAGGCCGTCAAACGGGATCAGGACTCAAGCGGATTGACGGGGGTCATCGGTCAGAGCGAGGTCATGCGGGAGGTATTTGTCGATGTCGAACGGGCTGCAGAGGTCAATTCCACCGTTCTGATCCGAGGCGAAACAGGAACCGGCAAAGAAGTCATCGCCCATGCCATACACCATTTAAGTGCACGGCGAGATGGGCCTTTCGTACGTGTGAACTGTGGTGCCTTGTCAGAAACGCTGCTGGAATCCGAACTGTTCGGACATGAAAAAGGGGCTTATACCGGGGCCACACAGGAACGCAAGGGGCGATTTGAAACCGCTCATGGTGGAACTTTGTTCCTGGATGAAATCGGCGATGTCTCTCCGGCTTTTCAAGTCAAGCTGCTCAGGGTGCTGCAAGAACGCGAATTTGAGCGAGTAGGCGGCAATAAAGCCATTAAAGTGGATGTACGGCTAATCACCGCCACCAACCGCAACCTTGAAGAAGCCGTCCTTCAGGGAGAATTCAGGGCTGACCTTTACTACCGCATCAATGTCATCACCTTGCTGCTGCCGCCCCTGCGTGAACGGCGCGAAGACATTCAGTTGCTGGTAGATCATTTTCTGAATCGGTTCAACGAGGCCAACCAGCGTCACTTAAGCCTAAGCCCTGAGGCCCTGCAGATATTCTCTGAATGTTACTGGCCAGGAAATGTACGGGAACTGGAAAATTGCGTGGAACGCACCGCCGCCATGACCAAAACCAAACTGATCCGCGACATCAACCTGCCCTGCCAAAAAAACATGTGTTTCTCTATGGCACTCAAACCGATAGCCCAAATGGGTTATCCGGTTCCGCATCCAAACAAGCTGGCTGTCACGATAGAATCCGAACCAATGGAACACGACTCGGCACGACAACAACCGGAGCCTAAAGCCCCCAGGGAACGTCTGATATGGGCAATGGATGAATGCGGTTGGGTGCAAGCCAAGGCCGCCCGGTTACTGGGCATGACCACCCGCCAACTCAACTACGCCTTGCAAAAATACCACATCGAAATCAGACGGTTTTGATGCGTAAGGCTCAGGGCACTCGCCGCTTGAACGCGGTATCCAGACGCGACAACCGGCGGTTCGCACCATCAAGACGTTCGTATTCGGGAAAGCGGCGGGTGTGATTGGCATACCACCGCTCCATGCTCAGGGTTAGTTCCTGTTTTTCGGCATACACCTCTGCGATACGCTGCCTAAGCCATTCGTTTTGCAGTTCAGCCGTCAGGTTGACCACACGATAACCCACACCGCCCTCGAAAATGCGCACGCCGCCGCCCTCGGAAATCGTCTGTTTAAGACGCAATGGCTCCACCACTTCCACACCCGCCAGATAATCAATGCCGTAATCCGCCCATTCCGGCAACCAGGGTACAGTAGGACCCATCAGCACGGTTTGAGCCGAAGCGGCCAGTTCCGCCAGGCGAGGGAAGGTTTTATTGGTGATGGAACTGGCTGTCAGAAATACCCACTCGGCCTCCGGCAACAGAAACTCAGCCGCCGGATCAGGGTAATCACCCCCTTGAACCTGCCGCTCCAGCACGCTCAATCGACAATGAGTGGCCAAGGCCTCCAAACCCGGGTAACGCCCAACCACCACGACATTCTTATCGGCGATCCTGGGTAAAAAATGCTCAAACACAGCCAGATTGGGCGGCCACAGCGTACCCGGCTTCAGTGACTCTCCAGTCGGTGCCGGCTTCAGATCGGCCAGTGCGGCATTAGTCGCCGCCATGCCTACGGTCGCGGCATAAGGTTCCCAGGAACTCAGCCATCCAGCCACCTCACCCACAGTACGACCACACAGCGTGCCTGGCCAACTCAAGGTGCGTAGAACGGTTTGAGGACTCATGGCCAAGCCGATTCCCTTATCGGTTTGGCACCAGGTCCAGACCGGGCCGATGATGAGTTCACGTATGGGATCAGGCTGGGAGGCATAATCACGCAAGAGTTCGTACACGGATGCCACTGGCAGCGAAGAATGATGTGGCATCAGACCGACCGCTCCAATAACGCCTGGGTTTGTGACTCGATTTCCCGTCGTACCGACTGATCCAGCAGTTTGAGCCAGCGTTCAGGAATGCTCGCCACACCATAAGCCGCACCTGCCAGCATTCCGACTATGGCTCCTGTGGTATCTGCGTCATCCCCTTGATTGACCACCCCCACCAGACAACCCTCGAAACTGTTCGTATTAAAGAAAAAGTGCAGGACGGTTTGTACCGTATCGACGATATACCCACTGGCCCGCCCGGCGTAAGGATCGAAGCGAAAATCAGGATGCTGCGCCACCAAACGCTCGGCCTGCTCAAGACACTCCAGTGGGTTTCCTCCCAGAATGAGGCGTTGGGCCATTTGCCCCACACACAGGGTAGCGGCATCGGACAAAGGATGATGGTGGGTGATATGGGCTTGAGCCACGCTTCTGTGGGTAAACGCATCAGGATCAGCCAGAGTGGACAAAACCACAGGGACATTGCGCATACACGCGCCGTTGCCGCCGTCACCTGGATTGAGCGGTGCTTCCAGGCTGCCGTCTGTCATATAGCGACGTATGCCGCGTCTGCATGTATTACCCACATCAGGTGGTTTGCGGCGCAACCATTCGACAAACGAGTCGGCCACCGTTGCCAGATTCCAGTCAGGTTCTGCCAGTATGGCCCGCCCCAGTGCCAGAGACATTTCCGTATCATCCGTCACCTGTCCTGGCTTCAGCTTAAGCCATCCGCCTCCCCGAATCTGATCGTGTACCCCATACTGATGGACGATTTCGCGTGGGGTCATGAACTCCACAGTGGCCCCCAGGGCATCACCAATGGCCACCCCCAGATATGCCCCCAATGCCCGATCATGGTATTTCGAATTTATACTCACCATTACCTCAAAAAACTTTTTCCTGGTCGGTTTGATAAGACATAATCAGGTGATACTCAACAAAGTTTGCTTAAAAACATTTATTAGCTTGTAACGACATATCAGCCTGATGAATGGCAATTTTTAGCATACATGCCCCATTAGTAGTAATTCACCCGGACACGGTATTCTCCGCCAATTACCAGATACTCACCCTCCCCTTTTAAGGAATGTTTGGGCAGCAAGGTATCAAAAAACAGAATCTTGGCTCTGGGAACCTCTATTTCAAGTATGTAATCTCCAAACTCACAGGCATTATGTCTATGGGCCGTCATGGAAACCAGATTATTTAGCCGCAAGGTTTGCCAACGGGCATCACTCATACCCAAGGCATGGTGTTCATCGAAACGGTTTTCACCACGATACAGCGTGACGTGCAGGCGATTATCCGGATTAAATCGTTCCAGCCACCATTGGCAAAACTCATACAGCAAATCAAGTTGCAGATTGATACTGTTGTTGTGAAACCGACTCGACATCTTTTCGGAAACATACCTCATCCAGGCATTGGAACCAAACCGATCCAGTGGCTCCTTGTGAAAGGTAGGGTAAAGACCAAAACGGCTTTCCACCCAGCCTTTGAGTACCGCGCCCTGCGAACCGTTGGAATCAAAACCCCAGCCGCTCAACAATTTGAGATAACTGGATCGAAACCGTCTAGGGCCTGTTTTTTCCTGGTCTGGATTGAGTTCTCCGCTCAGTCCGAACAATACAAACATATACTCTTCAAACAGTTCAGTCGCCCGGGACGGATCCGCTAGCGAGTGGAGTGACTCAAACAAAGAGTAATTGGCCTCCCTGACCCCACTGATGCGTAGCGGAACCGGATTCGCATTAAACGCCACACTGGCCAGTAATTCGGTAGGAATGCCGGTCAGATGGTTGATACTGTGGCCGTAGCCCACTAATTCATGATACATAAGCCAGGACTGAGTGAATCCACACCCTTAAACCCTGCTTAAACCGGACGGTTTTCCGGTATTTTGATAGGTCCCATTATTTTCAGGCCTTCCTCATAAGTCAGCGGCTTAAAGGTATCCCTGAATTCCCTGGCCGCATCGGCCAGTATTTGCAGTTTGCCGGCTGTGTCCAGTTTTTTGAGATCACCCCGGTCGATATTGAATAAGTCCCTTAATTCATTGTAGACCGTGGCTTCATCCAGAGGCATAACCCAAAAATCAATTCCTTCGTATTGAACCTGATACCGCTGGCTGATATCGAGATTGCCCGCAAAGAAAAAGTATTTGCCTCCCGCTGCCAGTTTGTCGCCCAGTACGTCAAACAACAAACTTAAATGCTCGAATGACAAAGCTACTCCGGCCAGAAAATCCACAGCGGGTTCACCTTCTCGCGCCACGATCATCACCTGATCGAAGCGTATTTCAGGAGGTCTGGCTTCGTCACTGAATTGCTGGGCAAATTTGAGTGCGATTTCTCCGCGAAATCCAAAAAATCCGGGGCGGGTCTCGCCTTTAAATACCGGTGACATAAGCCGGTTGGCTTCGTCCAGACTGGCGAGTGTGGTGTCCTGAATAGTGGTCATGATGATGCCTCTAGGGTTGGTTGCGTAAAAAATCGGCGGTTTTGAAAAATGCGGCACGCAGTTCATTGCGTAGCGTGATGTCAGATACTTGCTCTTCCAGTGCTTGATCCATACACCGCATCCAGGCATCCCTGGCTGCGGTGTCTACAGGGAAAGGCAAATGTTTCTGGCGTAGTCGCGGATGACCGTGACGTTCGGTGTACAAAGGTGGCCCTCCCAGCCAACCGGAGAGAAACTCAAATAAACGCTGGCTTGGAACGCCCAGGTGTTCAGGGTGCATGGCCCGAATGGCGGCGGCTTCCGGCAATTCATCCATTAACCCATAAAACCGCTCGACCAAAGCCCGAAGCCCGGCTTCACCGCCCAGGAGACGGTAGTGTGGATTTTCAGGTGGCGCGGCGTGAAGAACAGGAGCGGCCATCATCCACCTGTCACGGTAATCGGAATAGCCAACGCGGTTTTGCGTCCCAACTGCATATCTACCTTTTGCCTGACCTTTTCTATGGTCAAGGGCTTGACCAGCAGCGAGTGAGCCCCGTGCTTCAGGCCATCCTGAGCCAGAGGATCGCTGGCCGTGTCGACGATCAGAATGATTTTGAGATCGGCTATTCGGGCGTGTATTTCGGTCAACACCCCTAAGCCCCTTTCCTGCACGATGGCTATACCGAGTAAGAGCAAGTCAGGCTTCCAGTCGACGGCTTTACGGTACACGGCGGCCAAATCAGCCAATTCATGGGTTTCATTCTCATCGTGCAACATAAACTGAAGCGCGGCACTGATGATTTCGTCCGTATCCAGTACGAACACCCGCTTGTTGTCTATAGCCTTGTTGACATCCACTCCAATCTGCATGGGAACACCTCGTATCGTACATAAAGACTCAATCCGACCAGGACAGAAGCCAGATTCATACCAGCAGCAAAATAATCCCGCCAATCATGCTTATACGCCGCATCCGGGCCACCACGCCGCCTGGCCTGGCCAAACTGGCTTTGTTCGATTACTTACATTCAACGGGGTTTTGTGGGTTTGCTGACAGCCTGTCCACATCTGGCAGCGGCAAGAAATGACTGTACCAGCGGCCTCTTGGCACATGGCACAGGCGTTGCTCTATGGGATTCGGACAGTATTCATGGCTACTGGAGTGTGTCAGTCACCAAGAAGACCCATAAACACTCACGGCTTCCGGGGCTGGAATTTGTTTCGAACACCCTTTTTATATTTCTTCAGATTGGAGACTCACCATGTCTAAATTGAGACAAATTGCTTTCTACGGTAAGGGCGGTATTGGTAAATCCACCACCTCCCAAAACACCCTGGCTGCTCTGGCCGAAATGGGTCAGCGTATCTTGATCGTTGGCTGTGATCCTAAAGCCGACTCCACCCGCCTGATTTTGCACGCCAAAGCTCAGGACACCATTCTCAGCCTCGCCGCTGCTGCCGGTAGCGTAGAGGATCTGGAACTGGAAGATGTCATGAAAGTGGGATATCGCGGCATACGCTGCGTGGAATCCGGTGGCCCAGAGCCAGGTGTTGGCTGCGCCGGTCGCGGGGTTATCACCTCCATCAACTTCCTGGAAGAAGAAGGTGCTTACGAAAATATTGATTACGTTTCTTATGACGTACTCGGTGACGTTGTGTGCGGTGGGTTTGCAATGCCCATCCGCGAAAACAAGGCACAGGAAATCTACATCGTCATGTCTGGTGAAATGATGGCCATGTATGCCGCCAACAACATTTCCAAGGGCATTTTGAAATACGCCAACAGCGGCGGTGTGCGTTTGGGTGGTTTGGTGTGTAACGAACGTCAAACCGATAAAGAACTGGAACTGGCCGAAGCATTGGCGGCCAAGCTAGGAACCACGCTGATCCACTTCGTACCGCGTGACAACATCGTCCAACACGCTGAACTGCGTCGCATGACCGTAATGGAATACGCGCCTGAATCCAAGCAGGCTGAAGAGTACCGCTCATTGGCCAGAAAGGTTCACGCCAATTCCGGTAACGGCATCATTCCTACACCGATCACCATGGACGAACTCGAAGATCTGCTGATGGCTCACGGCATCATGAAGCAGGTTGACGAATCCCAAGTCGGAAAATCAGCAGAACAATTAGCTGCCTGATACGCCTGACGCGGCGGGAAGTTCGTCTGTTCAGAGACGGACTTCCCCACCCCATTCCCAACCACCAAACTACTGAGGAACATCTCATGAGTCTTACCGCGCAACAAACCAAAGAGCGCAATCAGGCACTGATCAAGGAAGTCCTGGATGTTTATCCCGACAAAACCGCAAAACGTCGGGCCAAACACTTGGATACCTTTGAAGAGGGCAAGTCAGATTGCGGAGTCAAATCCAACATCAAATCCATTCCAGGGGTCATGACCATACGGGGTTGTGCCTACGCCGGTTCCAAAGGCGTGGTCTGGGGCCCTATCAAGGACATGATCCACATCAGCCACGGCCCTGTGGGATGCGGCCAGTATTCCTGGGCCTCACGCCGCAATTACTACATCGGTACCACCGGCATTGATACCTTTGTCACCATGCAATTCACTTCTGATTTTCAGGAGAAAGACATCGTGTTTGGCGGTGACAAAAAGCTGGAAAAAATCATTGATGAAATTCAGGAACTGTTCCCGCTCAACCACGGCATCACGGTGCAATCGGAATGTCCCATCGGTTTGATTGGTGACGACATAGAAGCCGTTTCCAAGAAAAAGTCCAAGGAATACGAAGGTCATACCATCGTGCCGGTACGCTGCGAAGGCTTTCGTGGGGTATCCCAGTCTTTAGGTCACCACATCGCCAACGATGCGGTACGTGACTGGATTTTCGATAAAGGCGACAAGCACCCGGAATTTCAAACCACACAGTACGACGTGGCCATCATTGGTGACTACAACATCGGCGGAGATGCCTGGTCCTCGCGTATTCTTCTGGAAGAAATGGGCCTGCGCGTGATTGCCCAATGGTCAGGCGATGGCTCACTGGCCGAACTGGAAAATACCCCCAAGGCCAAGCTGAACGTGCTGCACTGCTATCGTTCGATGAACTACATCTCTCGTCACCTGGAAGAAAAATACGGTGTGCCTTGGGTGGAGTACAACTTCTTCGGGCCCACCAAAATCGCTGAATCGTTACGTAACATTGCCAGTTATTTTGACGACCATATCAAGGAAGGTGCCGAGCGGGTCATCGCCAAGTATCAACCTCTGATGCAGGCGGTAATCGACAAGTACCGTCCACGCCTGGAAGGCAGAAAAGTGATGTTATTCGTGGGCGGTTTAAGACCTCGCCACGTCATCGGAGCCTATGAGGATCTGGGTATGGAAATCGTGGGAACCGGCTACGAATTTGGCCACAACGACGATTATCAGCGCACCACCCACTACGTCAAAGACGGCACTCTGATTTACGACGACGTCACGGGATATGAATTCGAGAAATTCGTAGAAGCCATCAAGCCCGATCTGGTGGGTTCCGGCATCAAGGAAAAATATGTCTTCCAGAAGATGGGCGTGCCGTTCCGTCAAATGCACTCCTGGGATTATTCTGGCCCTTACCACGGCTACGATGGGTTTGCCATCTTTGCCCGTGACATGGACATGGCCATCAATAACCCGGTTTGGGCAATGACCCAGGCCCCCTGGAAAGAAAAGAAGGATCTGCCACTGGCGGCCTGAACCACTCAGCCCCGCTCTTAACCCCATTTTTTAATCCACTCTGTCAAGCTGGAGCTTCCGGGACAGGGGTGTACACCCGGATGTGTATATCAGTGAAGTGAAACCAGCCCTTCCATTTACCCACTTTCCGAATTACCTAAGGAGCCTGATTATGAGCCAGTCCGCCGAAAAGGTTCTCGACCACGCCACGCTGTTCCGCCAACCGGAATATGTAAAACTGTTCGAGAACAAGAAAGAAGCCTTTGAATATGCTGAACCCACCGACAAGGTGGAGGCCACCCGCGAATGGGCCAAAACCTGGGAATACCGGGAAAAAAACTTTGCCCGCGAAGCCCTGACGGTTAATCCAGCCAAAGCGTGTCAGCCACTGGGGGCTGTTTTTGCCGCCGTCGGTTTTGAGGGGACTATTCCCTTCGTACACGGTTCGCAAGGTTGCGTCGCGTATTACCGCAGCCATTTCAGCCGTCATTTTAAGGAACCCTCTTCCTGCGTCTCTTCATCCATGACCGAAGACGCGGCCGTATTTGGGGGCTTGAGCAATATGGTGGATGGCCTGGCCAACACCTACAGCATGTACAAACCCAAAATGATTTCGGTCTCCACCACCTGCATGGCCGAAGTGATAGGGGATGACCTCAACGCCTTTATCAAAACCGCCAAGGAAAAAGGCAGTGTGCCGGCCGAATACGATGTGCCGTTCGCACACACTCCGGCGTTTGTGGGCAGCCACATTACCGGGTATGACAACGTACTGAAGGGAATTCTGTGGCACTTCTGGGATGGAAAAGCCGGAACCGAACCGGCCATGACACGCATCCCCAATGAGAGCATCAATTTCATAGGCGGATTCGATGGCTACACCGTAGGCAATCTGCGTGAAATCAAGCGGATCTTCGATGCCTTTGGTTGTGAGTACACCATTCTGGCCGACAACAGTGATGTCTGGGATACCCCTTCTGATGGTGAATTCCGCATGTACGACGGCGGCACCACTCTGGAAGCCACGGCCCAAGCCTTACACGCCAAGGCCACCATTTCCATGCAGGAATACTGCACCGAAAAAACCATGGCTCTGATTGCTGACCACGGTCAGGAAACCGTGAAGTTCAATCACCCCATAGGGGTGACTGGAACCGATAAGTTTCTGATGGAACTCTCCAGACTCACCGGAACCCCCATTCCGGCCATGCTGGAAAAGGAACGCGGTCGTCTGGTCGATGCCATAGCCGATTCAACGGCCCATATACACGGGCAGAAATTCGCAATCTACGGTGATCCTGACCTCTGCATGGGACTGGCCTCGTTCCTTCTGGAACTGGGTGCCGAACCCACTCACATCCTGGCCACCAATGGCAGCAAGGCTTGGGTGGCACAGGTTCAAGCGCTGCTGGATGCCTCACCGTTCGGCAAGAATTGCCATGTCTATGGGGGCAAGGATCTCTGGCACATGCGTTCCCTGTTGTTCACCGAACCAGTCGATTACATCATCGGCAACACCTACGGCAAGTATCTGGAACGCGATACCGGCACCCCGCTGATTCGTATCGGCTTCCCGATTTTCGATCGCCATCACCATCACCGTTATCCGGTATGGGGTTATCAGGGAGCACTGAATGTGCTGGTGTGGATTTTGGACAAGATATTCGACGAACTGGACAAGAATACGAATATCCCCGCCAAGACCGACTACAGCTTCGACATCATCCGTTGATGGCTGGCCAGTCGCTGTAAACGAATGGCATCCCGGTTCCGGGATGCCATCCATCCCGTTCCCTGCTATCACAGGTTCTGACGCTTATGGCAGAAAAAACCCGAGAACTGACCGTCAAGGTACGCACTCATTTTCTGGGTGAAGAATCGTCCGGGCAGGATGACCGAAATCAATACGTCTTCGCCTATACCGTCAGCATGGAAAACACAGGAAGGATTTCCGCACGCCTGCTGGGGCGACGCTGGGTCATCACCGATGGAAACGGCAAGGTCACTGAAGTCGTGGGTGAAGGTGTGGTAGGAGAACACCCCTACCTACGCCCAGGAGACTTATTCCAGTACACCAGTTCATCCCGTATCGACACTCCGGTCGGTACCATGCACGGTAGTTATCAGATGGTGGGTGACGATGGGATTCCTTTCGAGGCACCGATTGCACCATTCCGCCTGGCCGCTTCCAGCAAATTACACTAAAGCCTGATGTTCTTCCCCGGCACTGTCGGCACGGACATCTGAGCGCGACTTCAACACATTCAACAGGAAACGCACATGAGCAACAAAATTGGTATTTTTTTCGGCTCCGACACCGGCAATACCCGCCGGGTCGCTAAATCCATAGCCAAAAAACTGGGCGATGCCGCTGATGCCCCGGTCGATGTCAAAAAAGCAAGCGTGGAAGACCTGCTTCAATACCAGGCCCTGATACTCGGTACGCCGACACTGGGCGATGGTGAATTACCCGGTCTGGAATCGGGTGCCGGCGAAGAAAGCTGGGAAGAGTTTTTACCCCAACTTCAAGGAAAAGACTTGACCGGCAAGGTAATCGCCTTGTTTGGTTTGGGCGATCAAGAAGCCTACGGGCATGAATTTGTAGATGCCCTGATATTTCTTTATCAATGGGCTGTGGACGGAGGAGCCAAGGTGGTTGGATTTTGGCCCACGGATGGATACAGCTTCGAGAAATCCAACGCCATCGTAGACGGAAAATTTGTAGGCCTGGTAATAGACCACGAAAACCAAAGTGATTTGACCGACGAACGCCTCACTACCTGGCTAGACGAGATAAAACCCCAGCTTCTTAAAGCTTAAAGCCCAAACTGAAAACCGGAGATTAGCCCTCCTGTATGTACCAGGATAAAGGGGTTAGGGGAGGCGCATACCTTACC
>JBPCSC010000065.1:0-8135 GCA_051007495.1 Methylococcaceae bacterium
TTCCCAGCTTGATCCGCCTTCTTGAGCATTGAGTAATTCCAGATTATCCATCAAAGCACCCATCCAGGGGGTCATCTTCTCCTCTTCAGTGCCCGGCAGAAAGCCTATGTCTTCACCCAAAGGGATGGTTTCACGGGTCATGATGATTTCCCGATACACCTTTTGCTCTATGGTTTGGTGCAGACCGGCGGCCAGTGCCAGTAGCGTTTTGCCCGTTCCGGCTGTACCCAGCAGGGTGACAAAATCCATGGCCGGATCCAGCAGGGCGTTAAGGGCGAAATTCTGTTCCATGTTTCTGGCTCTGATGCCCCAAACCGAGTGCTGGGCGGCGCGGTAATCCCACACCGATTCCAGCACGGCTTCGCCTTTGCCTTTATTTCTGACAATAACCTCAAACCCCGAATCATCTTCCATGTATAAAAACTGGTTGATGACCCATTCCTTGACCAGCTGCCCTTTCACTTTATAAAAGCTGCGCCCGTGTCCTTCCATCCATGATTCCATGCCTTCACTGTGGGTAGACCAAAAATCATGGGGCAAAGCCTTGGTGCCGGGGTACAGCAGGTCGATGTCATCCAATACTTGATCGTTATGGAAATCTTCCGCCCGGATACCCAGTACCGAGGCTTTAATCCGCATGTTGATGTCTTTGGAAACCAGAACGACCTGCGTATCTTCATGCAGATGCGACAAGGCCAGAGTGGTGCCGAGTATGGCGTTATCGGGTAAATCCCGGCTGTCACCGGGGAGGCTGTCCGGCAGGGTGAAGTCGGTGCGTTCTACCTGAAACCTGAGTCGTCCGCTGCACGAACCATCCAGACGATCCGCGTAGGGCAGGCGGGTGAGTTCGATTCCGGAGCGAATCGCCGCCAGATCGGCTTGCTGTATGAGTTCATCCATAAACCGACTGGTTTGGCGGGCATTGCGGGCCACATCAGATAAGCCCTTTTTGTGATGATCAAGTTCTTCAAGTACCACCATCGGGATGTAAATATCGTGCTCATGAAACCGGAACAGTGCGGCCGGATCGTGCAGCAGAACATTGGTATCCAGTACGAACAGTTTTTTTTCAGTCATGATTGACCTTACGCCCCCGGCCCATTGATTAATTCACGAATGGTCTGCAACACGGCTTGTACATGCCCTTTGACGCTGACTTTACGCCACTCCTTTGCGATTTGACCATCAGGATCCAGCAAAAACGTGCTGCGTTCTATGCCCCTGACCGGCTTGCCGTACATCTGCTTGGCTTTGATTACATCGAACGCCTGGCAGAGGGTTTCGTCGGTGTCGGATACCAGATCGAACGGCAATTCCAGTTTGCTTTTGAAGTGTTCGTGTGATTTGAGCGTGTCCCGCGATACGCCCAGTATGTCTATACCCAGTGCCTGAAATTCAGAATAGGCTTCGGCAAATTCCTGCCCTTCCTGGGTGCAACCGGGGGTGTTGTCCCGGGGATAGAAATACACGAGCAGATGCCGTCCCTGGTAATCGGATAACGCCAAAGTGCGACCCGAGGTGGCCGCCAGGGACAGATCACTAAAAGAAGCAGTCATGAGGTTTACCTTAAAGCTTAGCGTTTGACGGGTTCAAGGATGGCGTCGATGTTGAACTGATCGCAGAAATCGAGAAATTCGTCGCGTAACGAAATAATTCTTTGGCTGGCAGGCACGGTAACGATGATATGAGCCAGAAAAACAGCGGCTCCGCTGTAGGCGGCACTATAACGGCTGGTGGTCATGTCGACGATTTTGATGTTGCGAGCCGTCAAAAAAGTAGCCAGTTCGTGGATATTGCTGCTCTTGTCAGTGGCAAAGACATCAACGGCATAAGGCAGGCCCAATTCTTCCAGTTCGCTGATGTCTTTTGAACGCATGGTGTTAATTTTAAGGTCAAGTCGGGTGGACAGGGCTTCCAGGGCGTGTTCCAGCTTGACGATGTGATTCCAGTTGCCTTCAATCAGCAGATGGGCGGCGAACTCGGCACCCAGTTCGGTCATGCGGCTTTCCAGGACGGAACATTTGCAATCCCGGATGGTACGGGTGAGTTCCATGATGAGGTCGCCGCGATCCTCGCCCAAGACGGTAATGACAAGTTGCATGGTGGAGTGATTTCGCTCTGTAGGCATAAAAATGGCGACATTCTATCATTCAAGCTTCCCTGTAGGTTTACGGATGAGTACTTTCGTGGAGTACTCCAAAAAGAAAACCCCAAGCCGGGATAAGCGGCTTGGGGTTTTTCGTTACCACAAAACAGGGTTCACGCAGTCATGCGTGTGGCCCGGTTGATGGCGGTAGCACGCGTTGTGCTTAGGGAGCCATCATGCTTCTGGCATTGGCCACTTCCACAAACATGGAGGTTTCCTTTCTGCGGTTGGCTTTGCTGGCGGCTTCCGGTGCGCTGATGGTGACGTTCTTGTCGTTGATGTTGATGACCATCAGATCCTGACCGGCTTCCAGCTTGCCTTTGTAACCCGCTGCGCGGGTGCGGTCGATGAGACCCTGGGGAGTATCCGAACCCGGTGTACCGGGATCCATAACGATATGACTATAAACAACCTGCTTCGGCTTGGCTTTCATGAAGACTTTGGTAGCGGCATCTTCGGGAGAGGTGTGGTAATCAAAGATTTCCGGAGCACCATCGCGAGAGAAGCCATAAACCTCGTGTACCAGCAAATCAACGCCCTTGGCGTATTTGGCTACGTTGGTGTTCGGGGCGGTATCACCCGAGTATACGAATGAATGTCCGTTGTAATCGACCCGGAAGCCATAAGAAGGAGAAACCGGTTCGTGATTCACTTCAAACGCAGTGACCTTCACGCCATTGTTTTCATAAATCACCCCTTCCTTGATTTCAACTGCGCTGTCGATGGTTTCCACTGCGTCGTTGGTGAATACCACATCACCATCTCCGGTGAACAGTTGGCGCACGTAGAAATCGGAATCGTAAGCCATTCTGAGACTCTGCATCATGGCCCAGGTGCCTACTGGCTGGTTAGGACCTGCGCCCGGTCCCCATACGCGCAAAGGCGTTACGGCGGGCTTGTAACCGATGTCGGCGGGATCGGTGTGGCGATACAAGGCACCCAGTGAGTACAGTGCCGCCAGGTCACCAACGTGGTCTGAGTGCAAATGGCTGATGAATACCTTATCTATGCCAAGGTTGGTGATGGCTACGCTGGAAGGTCTTTTGGATTGAGCCAGACGGGTGTACACGCCTTGTCCGCAATCGAACAGCATGCGTTCGCTGCCGGCTTGAACCATCAAGCCGGACAGGGCGCGACCGTTACGCGCCAGTGCGTCGGCGTTCAAGAGAGGAACACCGGTTCCCAGCAGGGTGACGGTCATGACGGGTTCAGCCGCATTGGCCATACCTTGAGCAGCCAGCAATACGCCAGCAATCAGTACTTTTTTCATTAGGGTTGGTCTCTGGATTATTGGGTTGGAAGCTCCGTTCGGAGCAATGAGTGTATAAATTTAGAGCGGCACTATTCGTTTTGACATCACGCCAATTACTTCACTGAATCATTCGAGTGACATCTGCTCGGTGTTGCGTACAGTTGAGAAGCAGTCTTGATTTCCTACAGAAAGGCTACCGTTCGGGTTTCTGTATGTCAAGGAACGGGCTACCCCAAAAGATCGACCCGGTCAGAACGTTCCCAAGGCAATTCAGTAAACGAGGCACCATGGTGGCCGTGTACCGGGAGATGCCGGTAAAACCCGCTCCGGTGCTGGCTGGGCAAATGGCGCAGATTAAAGTCGCGGATGATGACACCCAGACGGAAATCAAAAGCCGCCTCTACCCTGGCCTGGATGATGGCGTCGTCTACTGTTCCGGTTCCGTAGGTCAGCACCCGCACGCTGACCGGACGGGCCTGATTGATGGTGTAACTGAGTTGTACTTCGCATTCTTCAGCCAATCCGGCCGCCACTACATTACGCGCCGCATAACGGGCGGCATAAGCGGCTACCCGGTCAATTCGGCAAGGATCTTTGCCCGAGAGGGCTGAGCCTGAGTGGCGGGCATAGCCTCCGTAACTGTCGCTGGTGGTTTTGCGGCCCGTCATGCCGGAGTGGGCCGCCGGGCCATTCCGGACGAACAATCCGCGTGGGTTGATGTGGATGTCGGTGTCGGCATCGGGTTGCAGGGTGCTGGTGGCAAACACCGGGTCGATGACCTCGCGCAGCAGATCACGCCGGCATCCGGGTGCGTCGATGTGGTCATCACCCACATACCCTACGATCAGGGTAATGCTGTGTATGCGCACCGGTCTGCGCTGTTCAAACTCCACCCCGACCTGAGTCGTGGCATCCGGAGACAGGTAAGCCAGCCTGCCGCTCAACCGCACTTGCCGCAACTGACGCGCCAATAGATTGGCCATGGCCATGGGATAGGGCATGAGTTCAGGTGTGTGTGTACAGGCGAATCCAAACTGCGTGGTTTGATTGCGAACCACGATGCGATCCAGTTCCTTGTCGCTGAGTTCTCGTTCATCCCACTCATATCGGCTGGTTTCGGGTTGCGCCAAAAGACTGGTCACAACAGTACACTCATCAGCGTTGAAATCCTGTTTGCGATAAGCCACTTCCGACACCACCTGCCGGGCGACTTCAGGTATGTCTACCGTAGCCTGTGAGGCAAATCGGGCGGCGATGAAAATGAGATTTTTAGACAGCGCACACTCGGTGACGATGTGGGAATACGGGTCTTGAATCAGAAACTTATCGACGATGGCATCGCTGATGGAATCACACAGCCGATCAGGATGACCGTCGGTGACGGAGTCGGAAGTAAACAGATAGCGTTGAGTCATGACTTTTTTCTGCTTGATTTGAGTGCTTCGTTGATAAGAAAAGGGGTACCGGACCCCAGTGAAATGGCGAGCCAGTCTCCGGCGGTCATGGGAGACAATCCCAGCAAGTGACGCAGAGGCGGCACGATTGCCGCCATGACCTGCAAGCCGATAGAACCCGCCAGCGCGTAGTTCAAGGCCGGATTGGTGGGGCGTGCTCCAGCACTGAACAAACCGGTGGTTTCAGAGCGGCAACTCTGGGCGTGTAATAGTTGCCCCAGGGTGATGGTCATGAAGGTGTTGCTACGGGCTTTTAGAGGAGAACCCTGAAGGGAGTGGGTGTACGTATGCACCGCCATGGCACCGCCAGTCAGTAACAGTGATTCACGCAGCATTTTGAGCGCGTCGTCTTTACTGATAATGGACTTCTGCGGATCACGGGGGGCTTGCTTGAGTACATCCTGCTCGGGCGGTTCCAGGGCCAGTGCCAGTCCGGGCAGGATGTCGGTCAGCAGGTTGATCCACAGCAGTTGAACCGGTGTCAGCATGTCTCCTGTGCCCATTAGTGTGCCGATCAGCATTAGCTCAATTTCACTCAGATTGCTGGACAACAGAAAACGCAGGCTTTTGCGTATGTTGGCGTAGATAGTCCGGCCTTGTTCTACCGCCGCTATCATGGTGTGTAGATTGTCGTCCTCCAGCACCACGTCTGCTACCGAGCGGGCCACTTCCGTACCGCGCTCACCCAAAGCCACCCCCACATCGGCTGCCCGCAAGGCCGGGCCGTCATTCACACCGTCGCCGGTCATGGCCACGATGCGTCCGGTTTGTTGCAGGGCTTGAACGATACGCAGTTTGTGGGCAGGGCTGACTCGGGCAAATATCGAAGTGTCGCGAACAATCCCGCTTAACACTTCAGGTTCCAGAGTATCAAGGTGAGTGGAATCGACAATTTCCAGGGGTTTGTCGTGATTCAGTCGCAAACGCTGGCCTACCGAATACGCTGTGGCACTTTGATCGCCGGTAATCATCACCGTGTCGATGCCGGCGGCGTGAAACTGCGCCATGAGTTCAGCCATGCCCGGTCTTAAAGTGTCTTCCATGCCAACCAGCCCCAGCCAGGTCAGATGTTTGCCCGTAAGCGGGGTGTCGGGATCGGTGGTTTCGCCACAGGCGACACCCAAAACCCGCAAGGCTTTACCGGCCATGCGTTCGTTTTGAGTCAAAATGGTGTTGATCTCGGCATCGGTGAGGGCATGCCTGTGCCCATCCGCGCCGTAGCGATGAGTACACAATGCCAGCACTTCACCCGGGCTACCTTTGGCCGCAATACGGTACGCCCCGGTCGGGGTGGAATGCAGTGTCATCATGTAGGGCCGGTCTTCTGCCCGATGCCAGATTTTTTCCTGCGGGTGATCTTCCCTCAAGCGGGCCACATCCACACCGGCTTCCAGGGCGATGTCTACCAGAGCCGTTTCGGTCGGGGAGCCTTCGAGTTCTACGCTGGTTTTGACCTTATTAAAGCGCACTTCGCTGCACAGACAAATGACTTCCAGCAACAGGCTAAGGTCAGTGCGGGAATGGATCAGGGTTTGGCTGTCCACCGACCAGAATGATGCGTCTGACCTGCGAATAGAGCGATCGACCAGATCCACCACAACGCTTTTCATGCGGTTTTCGGTGAGGGTTCCGGTTTTGTCCAGACACAGGGTTTGTATGGAGCCTAGTGCTTCCACTGCCGGCAGTTGGCGAACCAGCACCTTGCGTTGGTGCATTTCGCGTATACCCAAAGCCAGGGTGGTCGTCGCTACCGTGGGCAAGCCTTCCGGTATGGCCGCTACCGCCAGCGAGATGGACGATTTGAGCATTTGCATCTGGCCCAGGCCACGCGCAAGCCCCAAACCGAACATAGCCACGCAAATGCCGCCCGACAGCAAAGCCAGTTGGGTTCCGATGTCATCGAGTTGCCGCTGCAAGGGCGTTTCCGGCGGTTTAAGGTTTCCGACCAGGGATTGAATCACGCCGATTTCGGTCTGGCTGCCCGTGGCGACGGTCACGGCCAGGCCGCTGCCACCGGTGACGACCGTGCCCCGGTACACCATGTTTTTGCGATCGCCCAGGGGGGTATCGACATCGACTACCTCGCCATGGCGTTTGCCGACTGGCAGGCTTTCTCCGGTCAGGGCTGATTCATCCACGGTGAGACGATTACTGGCCAACAAACGAGCGTCGGCGGGCAGATAAGTGCCGGGTTCGAGGATTAGCACATCACCTGGAACAACCGTTTCTATGGGTACTTCCACTCGCTGCCCCTGGCGTACGGTCAGGGCATGAGCCGGAGTCATCTGGCCCAGACTGCCGATGATCTTTTCGGCGGTACTTTCAGTAACGTAACCAATAAACGTATTGATGACCACCACACTCATGATGACCACTGCATCGACAACACCACCGGTGGCCACGGAAACACCGGCCGATAGTGCCAGCAGGGCCACCGGTGGATTGAGAATTTGCCCTGAAATCAAATTGAGCAGGGAACGCGGTTTTTGCACAGCCAGGGCGTTAGGGCCGTGTATTCCCAAACGGGCCAGGGCTGCCTCGGGGCTTAAACCCTCTTGTTGGCTGTCAAGTTGGCTGAGGGTTTCGGTGTCATTCAGCGCATGCCAGTGTGATTGAGTTGAATGTGGGTTGGGGGCAGCGAAGCGTGGAACCGCCGTTAGGGGTGTAAGCACAACAGGCGTTTTGGTGCTTTGGCGGTTCAGATTGCGAATGGCAAGGTCCAGCCAGCTTTGGATGTCGCTCAGGTGAACTCGCTGATCAAACCGGATAAGCACCGTTCCGGTGAGCGGATTGGCTTCCAGAGCACGCAACAAGGGTTGCTCGGCGGGCAATCGTTCGATTTCTCTTTTCATCCAGGCGGAGCGGTACAGCCCCTGCACTTTGAACCGCACCCGCCCGGGAGCGGTATGGTGGATGGAAGTCACCCAAGTGGAAGGACGATCGGATGGGGTGGGGGGTCTCATCAGGTAAACATCTCCAGGCCGGAGTTAAATGGCGTAAGACTAAAGAATTTTGATAACCAAGTCATTACGGTCTGGCATTTATACTGGGCTAGCCCATAGTGAATAGGCGTGAGCAGAGGTCCGCCCTTGGGCTTGATCAATCTGAAAGGCTCAAATAAAGGCACAATCCCGAAACACCCACCGTTGTTATGGCGGTTTATACCCACCCTCAAGCCACGCCCGACTCAGCAACCAAAGGCTGTACAATAAACCACAATTTTTATATTATTATAGACTACCCATCCGTTCACAATGAGATGATTCCGCCCACAATTAGAAAT
>JBPCSC010000066.1:0-3658 GCA_051007495.1 Methylococcaceae bacterium
GCATCTACCACCACCGAAAACCCGGCCGTTAACAGGGTGCGCGCCAGATCAAGCAGGTAGCGGTAGGTGTGCTCGGTGAACGCCGGGTCATACCGTTCCAGGCCGCTTGGCCTTAGGGCGTGCAGTCTTTTGCGCTCAACATCAGAGCGCAGGCAGATGGCGCGTGAGCGTTCGGCCAATTGAGCGGCGAGCCTGGACTTGCCACTGCCGGAGTAGCCGTGGGTCATGTAGAGGCGGGGCGGGATGGGTTGAATGAGGCTCAAACCGTATGTCAGGTAGGTACGGAGACGTGCCAGAGCCTGAGCTTTTTGCTCGGCGGTTTCGGTTGCAGGTTCGCGGCTTAACTGGGAAATTTTGGCCCTCACCATAGCCCGATACAGCCGGTAATAGGTGAACACTTGTAGCCCGGCCTGATCGCCGGTCGTTTCGAGGTAGCGGTTCACAACACAGGTGGCCTGCGTTTCAAGTCCATGGATTTCCAGATCCATCACCAAAAACGCCAACTCGTTCATCAGGTCGATCCAGCGAAAATGGGCATTGAACTCTATGCCATCAAAGGGGGTGGGTTCTCCATCGAGCAGCACGATGTTGCCGAGATGCAAATCGCCGTGGCATTCGCGGATGAAGCCCAAGCGTTTTCTGTCGTGAAAGATGGGGCGCAGGGCTTGACCGGTTTGCTCGCTCCAGCGTGCCAGTGTGTGCAAGGCGGCCTGGTCTTCCGCCGCCAAAGGGCATTGAGCCAAGAGGGAAAAATTATCCATTGCCGCCTGACAGATGATGTCCGCAGACCCATACACCGTGTCTGGCTGTGCTGGTGTCAGTGCTTGATGGAATGTGGCGAGTCGGTCGGCCAGGCGTTCCAGCACCGGAATGCCCAACTGGCCCGTGGTTGCCAATGTGTCGAACAAACAGCCAGAGTCGAATTGCCGCATCCTGACGGCATATTCGATGGGAATGCCAGAGCCTTCCATGTGTGGTTGGGCTGGGCTGCCGGTGATGGGGGCGCAGTCCTGATACAGGCCGTCGGCCAGTCGGCGGTTCACCCGCAACTCTTCCAGGCAAAACCGGTGACGGGCTTCCAGTGTAGTGAAATCGAGAAAGCCGAAATTGACAGGTTTTTTGATTTTATAGGCGACTGTGCCGGTCAGAATGACCCAGGAGATATGGGTTTCGATCACCTGAATTGACTCTGCGGGAAAGGGGTAGGCTTCGGGCCGGGTCAATCCCGCGATCAACCCGGTATCATCCACAACGACCTACCTTGATGACCTTGCCGTCTTGTATGCGTAAATCGACATCACTGTGTATCACCGCCATCAATTCCTCCCCTATCATGGCTTTGCGCCAGCCATCCAGCAGCTTGCTGTCTTCGGGTGTGTCCAGAAATTGTTCCAGATCTTTGCGAGAAGCCAGCATGGAGGGACTCATGGCGTGCTGTTCGGCATTGAGGCGCACCACGGCAGATAACAGATCAAGCACGGCTTCCTGGCTGGGTGTTTTGCGGGTTCCCCGGTTTTTGGTCTCGGAAATTGACCCTGTGGAAGGGGGCTGCTGTATCAGGCGGAGGATAGTTTCGCCGTGTCGTTTCAGTAAACGCTCGTCAAGACCGCGTATCAGGCGAAAATCATCCATGGAAGAGGGTTTGATCCGGGCCAGATTGATGAGCAGCTCATCTTTGATGATCCAGTTACGCGGGACGTTTTCTTCACGGGCCTGGCACTCGCGCCAGGCAGCCAATGAGCGGATGATCAGCATCGCACCGTCTTTAAGTTGTGCGACCCCCGACACCTTTTGCCAGGCGTGTTCGGGTGAGTTTTCGTAGAGGCTGGGTTGCATTAACAGGTCAAATTCCGGCTGCAACCACTCATGACGACCTAAATGCTGGAGTTTGTCTCTGAGTTTTAGATACGCAGTGGCCAGGTAAATTACATCATCGGCTGCGTAGCGAATCTGGGATTCACTGAGTGGCCTGAGTGACCAGTCGGTGCGGGTGTGGCTTTTGCTGAGATTGACCCCCAGCACCGTGGACACCAATCCGGCATAACTGATCTGCTCGGCCATGCCCAACAGTGGGGCTGCAATCTGGGTGTCGAATACAGGCCCTGGCAGCTTGCCCCAGAGGTGGTAAAAAATTTCGAGATCCTGGCGTCCGGCATGGAAAACCTTGAGGATGCGGGCATCGTATAAAAGGGCTTCCAGCGGTTCGAGTGTGGGTAAAGATAAAGGATCTATGCAGGCTACTTGCTGGTTCTCGGAGGCAATCTGCAACAGGCAAAACCTGGGGAAATAGGTTTTGTCTCTCAGGAATTCGGTATCCAGAGCCAGCCATTCCGACCCCTGGATGGCCGAAATAAACTGTTTCAGTGGTTCCAGGGAGTCAATGAAACGGACAGGAGGATTTTTCATGGATCGCTACCGGGTTCGGAATCAAATGGCAAGACTACTCGGATGCAACCGGGTGAACAAGTATCTCAGGGGATTACCGGATATATTATGGACAGGTCAGTACCCCTAACTCACATTTTGAGCGGCTTCGTTTTGAATCTTATCGTTACCCCCGAATTACAGTGTCCTGTTCCTTCATCACATTACGACTGCATAGTCATGGCGCATGGGGGGGGAGGGCGGCTAATGCAAAACTTGCTGGATGAGATTATTCGCCCGGCTTTTGACAACGAGTTCCTGCAACAGCGGCATGACAGTGCGATTGTGCCGGTTTCAGGCCGCTGCGCGTTTACTACCGACTCCTACGTGATACGTCCCCTGGTTTTTCCGGGAGGGGACATCGGTAAGCTGGCGGTGTGTGGAACACTGAATGATCTGGCGATGGCCGGTGCCCGACCGGCGTACCTGAGTGTGGGGTTTATCATGGAAGAGGGATTACCGCTGGCCTTGCTGCGCCAGATCGTGGATTCCATGGCAATGGCCGCTCATCAGGCCGGGGTGCGCATCGTGACCGGGGATACCAAAGTAGTCGAAAGAGGCAAAGGCGACGGTCTATACATCAACACCAGCGGCATAGGTGTGGTCGAAACGGATTTAGCTTTGCATCATGGATCCATACGTCCGGGTGATGCCATTCTCATCAATGGCGATGTGGGGCGACACGGAGTTGCCGTTATGGCACATCGAGAAAATCTGGAGTTTGAAACCACGCTGGAAAGCGATTGCGCCGATTTGTCCGGGCTGGTAGCGGCTTTGCTGGAGGCCGGATTGCCCATCCACTGTATGCGTGACCTCACCCGGGGCGGGTTGGCCACGGCTGTGCTGGAACTGGCGGCCGACAGCCGTTTGGGCGTGGTGTTGGAGGAGACGGCTGTAGACGTGCCTGACGCAGTCGAGGGGGCTTGTGCGTTGCTGGGTCTGGATCCGTTGTTCGTGGCCAACGAAGGGCGATTCATACTCTATTTGCCTGAACCCAGCGCAGATTTCTGTCTAAGCCTCATGCAGGCCCATCCTTTAGGCGCACGCGCCCGCTGCATCGGTCGGGTAGTCGATACCCAAAACTCCTGTGTACTATTGCACACTGCGCTGGGCACGACCCGGCGGTTGCTGTTGCCCAGCGGGGAGCAACTCCCCCGCATCTGTTGATTCACTCACCCAAAGTAACGGTGTCCGATCCTTTATCCCTACTGAAAAATTCTATATTCATGTCAGA
>JBPCSC010000067.1:0-10708 GCA_051007495.1 Methylococcaceae bacterium
GACTCGTCTACAATCCGCGCTTCGATTTGCCGGAGTGGCGAAACTGGTAGACGCGCCAGACTCAAAATCTGGTTGGGGAAACTCAGTGTCGGTTCGATTCCGACCTCCGGCACCACATCTGTACATAAAATGGCCCGCATCAGCGGGCTTTTTTTTGCCTTGGCGTTCACGCCTTTAGAATGTACACAAAAACATACGGCGGAATGGGGTCTGGAAACAGCAGGCTTAGGCCGCGATCCCGGCCGTTTTTCTGGTGGGTATTTGAAAGACAAAAAAAAGCCGATCGTTGTGGATCAGCTTTTTTTGAATGGTTGGTGGGCCCTCAAGGACTTGAACCTTGGACCAAGGGATTATGAGTCCCCTGCTCTAACCAACTGAGCTAAGGGCCCGCGATGTTGATCGCTGGGGTGATGCTGAAAGCAGCATCTGCGAAAGCGGGAAATTATAACCAAGCTGGCCTGAAATCGCTAGAGGGAATTAACCCCCAAGTCCAGACCAAAAACGCCTCCAGTTGAGTCAGGTTTCTGACGTACCAGCAGGGCGTTTTGGCCGGGTTGCCACGCGAATGGCGAATACGCCCTTATGCGCCGACTCCTGAAAATTAGCTCATCATCGCGTGGTGTTAAGGCGAAAATCATCCTGGAATTGCCAGGTGCGGGTGATCACTAAAATGTCGGTTTCAGCTTTGAATTCATCGGGGAACTGGGCGTAAGGCGCGGCGAGTCGGACAATGCGGGCGGCGGCTTCGTCCAGTTCAGGATGACCCGACGATTGCCTGACGCTTATGCCCAGCACCGAGCCATCGGCCTTTAAACTAACGCTTAGCCTCAGCACTCCTGACCAGCGGTTTTTGCGGGCTATTTCAGGATAGTTCAAATTGCCTACCCGCTCGACTTTACTCTGCCAGGCTTGCTCGTAAGCCGTGGTTTTGTATTTGGGAAGATTCAGTGCTTCTATTGCGGTTTTTTTCTGGAAATCCAGCCGATCCGGCTTGCTTCGGTTTAGCTCGGCAGACAATGCGCTGATTTGCTGGCTGAGGAGGTCAGCACTCAGTCGTTTGTCGGTAGAAGCCGTTGTCGGCGCATTCATACCCGTGGGCAGCGAATGCACCGCTGGCGGATTGCTGGGTGCGGGCGGCGTGGTTTTAACCGGTTGAGCGTGCGGTTTGTGGGTGGGTTGCGTGGGTTTAACTTTTGCGGGTAGCGATGCTGGTTTGGGTTCAGGCAGCGGTTCAGGCAAGTGCGCAAGAACCGGCGTGGAATTGGGCCAGGTTTCCGGTGTTAATGCCTTGCCGGTGGCAGCGGGGTGGGTGGCGAGCGTGACTTCCAGCGTAGGGCGCATTGGAGGCTCTGCTGGCGGGCGCGGGGTGATCAGCCCAAACAGAATCACCGCATGGATAACGCTCGCCAGCAGGAATGCCCAGACCTCTGGCGCACTCGATAGTCTCGTCATTTTGAATGGGCGGAAATCTCTAGGGTTCGGGTTTTATGGGCGATGCGATCCAGCAGGCTGTTCACATATTTGTGGCTTTCAGCCGCGCCGAAGGTTTTGCTGAGATTGATACCTTCGTTGATAACCACCCGGTATGGGATGTCCGGTTTGTACAGAAATTCGTATGTACTAATTCTGGCAATGGCGCGCTCGACTGGATCCAGTTCGTTCAGTTTGCGCTCGGCAAATTCGAGTATCAGCGAGTCTATGTGATTGACCTCAGCCGGAATACGGTGCAATAACTCCCGAAAATACTCCATATCAACATTTTTCAGCTCACGCTCTTCCAGAAACTGACGTTCAATTTCCGACAGGTTTTCGCGGGTCAGTTGCCATTGATACAGTGCCTGTAATGCCGCTCGCCGGGCAAACATGCGTCCCTGGGCGATACTCATGCCATGCTGCTCAACAGGTTAACCATCTCCACAGCCGATAAAGCGGCTTCCGCGCCTTTGTTGCCCGCCTTGGTGCCGGCCCGTTCTATGGCTTGCTCCAGTGTGTCGACGGTGAGCACCCCAAACGCTACCGGGATTTGATACTGCAAATAAATGTGGCTCATGCCTTTGACACATTCGCCTGCCACATAATCGAAATGCGGGGTAGAGCCTCGAATGACCGCGCCTACCGCAATGATGGCATCGTAACGACCACTGGCCGCCGCTTTTTGTACGGCCAGAGGCAACTCATACGCACCCGGCGTTTTGACCAGATGGATGTGTTCTTCGGTGGATCCATGGCGCAGCAGCGCGTCTATCGCACCTTCGGTCAGGTGGTCGACGATAAAGCTGTTAAACCGCGAAGCCACGATGCAGAAGCGGGTGTCGTTGATGGTGAGTTGACCTTCATAAGTTTTGATGTTGTGAGTCATGGCGGATATTTTCAGCAGGAGTAAACAAAAGTGAATGTGAAGGAGATCAGTCTACTGTGATGTGTTCGACGATTTCCAGGTTGTAGCCGGACAGGCCCAGATATTTTTTCTGAGCACCGGTTCCGAGTACCCTGAGTTTGCGTATTCCGAGATCGGCCAGTATTTGTGCGCCGGTTCCGGTGGTACGCCAATCCGGGGTGGTGTCGTCGCGTAGGGTTTTGATGTCGATGCCGTGATCTTCCATTTGATAATGGTGAATCCGCTCTACCAGTGAGCGGTCATCTTCTTCCTTGCGGATGACGACTAAAGCTCCGCGTCCTTCTTCGGCAATGCGCCTCATGGCATCCCGTAACAACATGCCATCGTCTTTGCGTCTGGAACCAAACAAATCCCTCAGCATATTGCGTCCGTGCACCCGAACCAGTATCGGTTCTTCGCCAGCGACCTGCCCCATGGTCAAGGCCAGATGCAGGCGGTTGTCGATTTGGTCGTGGTAAGCAAATAGCCTGAAATGGCCAAATTCAGTGGGGAAATCACATTCGCACACCCGTTCTACTGTGGTTTCGTTCTGGATGCGGTATTGGATCAAATCAGTGATCGTGCCTATCTTGAGCCCATATTGGCGGGCAAACACTTCGAGATCCGGTCGGCGGGCCATGCTGCCATCGTCGTTGAGTATTTCCACGATGACGGCGGCCGGTTCCAGACCGGCCAAACGGGCCAGATCACAGCCGGCTTCGGTGTGTCCGGCCCGGTTCAGCACCCCGCCCGGTTGAGCCATCAACGGGAAGATGTGGCCGGGTTGCACCAGATCTTCAGGTTTGGCTGTACTCGCAACGGCCGCTTGCACGGTTTTGGCGCGGTCGGCGGCTGAAATGCCGGTGGTGACTCCACTGGCGGCTTCTATGGATACGGTGAAGTTGGTTGAGTGGGGGGTTTTGTTTTCATTCACCATAAGGGGTAAACGCAACTGCTGGCAGCGTTCCCGGGTGAGTGTCAGGCAGATTAGCCCCCGACCGTAGCGGGCCATGAAGTTAATGTCTTCAGGGCGGGTATGTATCGCCGCCATGACTAAATCCCCTTCGTTTTCACGGTCTTCATCGTCCATGATGATGACCATTTTGCCTAGTTTCAGATCTTCAATAATGTCTGCGATGCTGTTCATGAGATGAATCCGCTGTTTTTGAGCACGTCCATGCTGATGTCAGAAGTGTGTGGTTGTGAGGCCCTGTCTCCGAGTAGCAAGCGTTCCAGGTAGCGGGCCAGAATGTCGACTTCCAGATTGACGCGCTGACCCACCGTAATGGCTCCCAGCGTGGTCATCGACAAGGTATGTGGGACGATATTGAGTTCAAAACACGCCCCGTTTACGGCATTGATGGTGAGGCTGATGCCATCAACAGTGACCGAGCCTTTCTCGGCCAGATAACGCGCCAGCGCGGCAGGTGCCTCCAGGGTGAACCGAACAGAACGGGCTTCGGCCTGCTGGCCAATGACCACCCCAACGCCATCGACATGACCACTGACCAAATGGCCACCCAGTCGGGTGGTGGGCAACAAAGCCAGTTCCAGATTGACCCGCGTCCCTGCCGTCCAGCCCCCAAGAGTGGTGCGGGACAAGGTTTCGTTGGATACATCAGCGGTGAACGTATGCCCGCTCAGCGCAACCGCCGTGAGGCATACGCCGTTGACGGCGATGCTGTCTCCCAGGCCAATCGTGGCAAACGGTAATTGCTCGCTGTGTACGGTTAAGCGGTGGTCGCCTCCACGGGGTTCGATACGGGTAAGCGTGCCCTGGGCTTGAATGATGCCGGTAAACATGATGATGCGTGTGGGTTAGTGTTTGCGATGCAGGGTAAGCCGCACGTCTTTGCCGATGGCGATGAGTTCATTGATTTCCAGCTCGTAGCGGTCGGCCATGCGGGTGATTTCAGGCAACTGGAACAGACCCTGAGCCTGGTCGCCCAGAATGACAGGCGCGATGTAGAGTATCCATTCATCCACCAAACCGGATTGCAGCAAGGCACCGTTCAGCATGGAACCCGCCTCAACCATCACCTCGTTACAGCCTTCCTGTCCGAGCAAAGCGACGACGCTGGGAAGGTGTGGCCGCCCCGCGCCGTCGGCCTGTACACGTTCTATCCGAACCGTATCCGGCAAACCGGAGCGGTTGATCGTATCCACATCAGCCGTGGTGATGACTAAAGTAGGTGCTTCGTTTTGGCACAGTGCGGTGTCCGGGCGCAGCCTGAGACGGGAATCCAGCACGACTCTCAAAGGGGGTTTTAGCGGTTCGTCCGGGTTGAGACGCGCCGTGAAACGGGCGTTGTCTTGCAGCACCGTGTCGATGCCGGTGAGTATGGCCGAACTACGCGCCCGCAGACGGTGTACGTCCTGGCGGGAGGCCGATCCGCTGATCCAGCGGCTTTCACCATTGGCCAAAGCGATGCGTCCGTCCAGGCTCATGGCCATTTTGCTGCGCACCCACGGCAGGCCGGTGGTCATGCGGGTGCAAAAGCCCTGATTGAGTAATCGGGCTTCTGCTTCCAGCACACCGCAGGTGGTTTCGATGCCGGCAGCAGCCAGTTGCTGTATTCCTTTGCCTGCCACCAGCGGATTGGGATCCGCCATGGCCGCCACCACCCGGCGAACGCCGGCGGCGATCAAGGCTTCGGTGCACGGTGGGGTACGGCCATGGTGACAGCAAGGTTCCAGGGTGACGTAAGCCGTAGCCCCTGATGCGTGTTCAGCGGCCGCAGCCAGAGCCATGACCTCGGCGTGGGCCTGACCGGCCCATTGATGCCAGCCTTCACCGACGATATGACCCGCCTTGACCAACACACACCCCACTCTGGGGTTGGGATCGGCGGTATTCAGGCCGAGTTCTGCCAAATAGAGCGCGTGGCGCATGAATAACCGGTCGAGTTCAAACCCTTCTGCGGTTTCATCGTGTTTGGGCGAGGGAAATGTGTGGGTCATAAACGGGTAAGTATCGGGGCAATCAACCTGCGTAAACGGGGTATTTGCGGCAAATGTGGGTGACTTGATCCCGTATGCGTTCGATGACGGATGGATTGTGCGGGTCATCCAGTACATCACACATCCAGTCGGCCAGGGCTTCGCAATCGGCACTGGTGAAGCCCCGGGTGGTGACAGCAGGCGTACCCACCCGTATGCCACTGGTGACAAACGGTGATTGGGGGTCGTTGGGGACGGCATTCTTGTTGACGGTGATATGGGCCTCACCCAGCACCTGATCGGCCAGTTTGCCGGTGATGCCTTTGTCGATCAAATCAACCAAAAACAGATGGTTTTCGGTTCCGCCCGATACGATTTTGTACCCCCGCTCGATAAACCGCCGTGCCATGGCCTGAGCGTTGTCCACCACACTGAGTTGATAATGACGGAAGTCAGGTTGTGCGGCTTCTTTGAAGGCAATCGCCTTGGCTGCAATGACGTGCATCAGCGGCCCACCCTGAATGCCGGGGAACACCAGCGAGTTTATTTTCTTTTCCAGATCAGGGTTGGAGCGGGCCAAAATCAAGCCGCCGCGTGGGCCTCTGAGGGTTTTGTGGGTCGTGGTGGTGGTGACATCGGCTATGTTGACCGGGCTTGGATAAACACCGGCAGCCACCAGTCCTGCAACATGAGCCATGTCCACCAGCAGATAAGCCCCTACGGCATCGGCGATGCTGCGGAAGCGTTGCCAGTCGACGATCTGCGAATAAGCGGAGAACCCGGCCACAATCATTTTGGGTTGATGCTCATGAGCCAGTGCTTCGACCTGTTCATAATCAATATGCCCGGTATCGGCATTAAGCCCATACTGAACGGCCTGATAAAGCTTGCCGGAAAAATTGACCTTGGCACCGTGGGTGAGATGACCGCCATGAGCCAGACTCATGCCCAGTATGGTATCGCCTGGGTTCAGTAACGCCATGAACACAGCGGCATTGGCCTGAGAGCCTGAGTGAGGCTGGACATTGGCGTAATCGGCTTCAAACAGTGACTTGGCCCGATCTATGGCCAAGGTTTCCACGTCGTCAACGTACTCGCAGCCACCATAGTACCGTTTGGCCGGATAGCCTTCGGCGTACTTGTTGGTGAGTACCGTACCCTGAGCCTGCAAGACCCTGGGGCTAGCGTAATTTTCAGAGGCAATCAGTTCAATGTGATCTTCTTGCCGTTGTTGTTCGTTTTGGATCGCCGTCCAGAGTTCGTCATCGAACCCGGCGATCTCCATGCCTTTGCTAAACATAATGCTGACCTGCTGCGAGGGGGTGATGGATGGGAGAATCAAAGGGAGAACCCGCTGATAAAGTTGTCTTTTATAGCACAAAACCAGCCAGCGACGGGGAAGTGAGCGTCACATGATCTGCAAGTGCTGTGGGCGGTGGCGCGGTGAGATAGCACCCGGTCAAATCGCCAGACAAGGCAGGGCCTGATGGATTGTGCCTGGGGGTTAATAGATTTTATTCCCGTATTTCTTTTGATGCCGGGGTGGCACTTGCATGTGCATCAGGTCATGGATTGCGGCTTTTTGCAGTTCTTCTTCCTTTTCAGCCCATTTATTATTGGATTTATAGTAGCAATAGTCGGCAAGCACTTTGTCTTTTACGGGCCTGAAGGCAATTACTGACTCCCAATCAACCCCGCCTGGAACGGATATCTCGGACTCATGAAAGGGGGATTTCAAAAAAGTGGCTTCCTGATCAATTGCGCTAAGGCAGCGAAGTAAATAAACAAAACCAGTGCCACCACCTATATTAACGAAATGAAACCCCACAAAAGGGGATTTGCTGACAGAAAGAAAAACACTGATGGCATCATAACGATACTGATGCAGGAATGGATCCCAGTGCGGATGTTTATGCGATCCGAGTTCATCATCGGCCTGTTTTAGCAGTGCATCGCGCTTGACTTCAAATTCCTGCTGTTTATTCACATCAATAAAGTGGCGAATGGCATTCGGGTGCAGGCCACCGGATTGCAGCAGCACTAATGGAGAACGGGTATCACCACGAAAACCATATTCACTTACCAAAACCACTTCACCTTCAGGCCGCACCACTTCATCATAAGGTTTGTCACCCTGCCCTCTCCTGAAAGGCATTTTCAAGCCGGTGGTTTTCCAGTGTTTCAGGGTGTCATTGACTATCAGCTTATATTCATCGGGTATTCCTTTCAGCGTTCCTGTGACATCAATAGTATGTGGCCCTGGACGTGCGTGTCCTGCAAAGGTTTCCTTATCTATTTTTGTGATATCAGGAACCACGGCAAAATCCAGATTCCAGGTCGCCGGAAAAGCCGTTCGATGTTGTGATACATAGTCAATGAGATCGGCCAGTTCAAACTTGGCCAGCCTGAGTTTGCTGTCGTAGGTTTTACGGTAAAAACCTATGGTGTCATAGGCCGATTTTATTCCCTTCATAAAAAACCCGGCCGGCGTATAACTACGCCCTACACTAAGCCCCTTGAACAGGCTTTCAAAGAGTTTTGTGTTGTTGGTGGCTATAGCCTGAACAGCCTGTTCTATATGGTTCATGAATACGTCGATAAAAGCGTTTTCATAGCGTTCATACTGCGAACTGTCCCCGGCACGCGCCGTTCGCAACGCACCGACTTTCAGTTTGAAGGATTCAACATCATCAGAAGGCAATAGCTGGATTTTATTGATATTGTTCCAGTCCGGTATACGATACACGCCGGATCGTTGTTGGGTTGATCCGGCGGCCATTTGCTTGAGTTCTTTGCAATGTCCTTTGGCGTAAAAACTGCCACCTAATCCAGTATTATTTCGATCCATCAAATCGGTCAGGTTACCCTCCAGAGCAAACCCTTCCATAGGTGTAGATGCCGTTCGATTGACAATAATTTCCACCTTGTACAGGGTAAATCCATGGGTTTTTGAACACGCACTGGCTTCGGCTAACCAGTACACCTCATGAATAGAGGTATCCCCCTCTTTTTTTATCAGACAAACCGCAAGAAAATCCCCATTGCTGCCCGATTTTTTTCTATAAAACAAAGTGGCATCACTATATTTTTGCATTTTATTTTGCCTTTTATGTGCGTGGTTTTTTATAATCCAATACTAACCGGAAAGGGAACAGGGCGACTGGTCGGCCGCCCTGTGCGGAGGTAGATTAAAACACGGTTTTGAACAGGGCAAACAGCCCGCCTGACAATATGATGGAAGCCGGTAAGGTTAATATCCAGGCCATTAACAAATTGCGTACGGTAGCCATTTGCAGACCGGATTGATTGGCCGCCATACTACCGGCCACACCCGATGACAGGACATGAGTGGTGCTGACCGGCAAACCATACATATCCGCCGCGCCTATGGTGGTCATGGCGACCAACTCTGCGGCCGCCCCTTGAGCGTAAGTCAAATGGGTTTTACCAATGCGCTCGCCCACAGTAACTACAATTCGTCTCCATCCCACCATAGTACCCAAACCCAGGGCAATGGCTACGGCCACTTTTACCCAGGTCGGTATAAAGCGGGTTACACTGTCGAGTTGTTCACGATACGCCTTCAGGCTGGCCTTGTCGGGTGCGGTCACCACTGATTTCTCATCTTTTTCAATGATTCTAAGGCTCTCCGCAACCAGATACATACGGTTGCGAAGTTTAATGACTTCGGTGTCGGGTACTTTAGCCAGCGATTGGTATTGAGTCAGGTCTTCGGATATTTTCCTGGCCAGCACGGTTATCGAAGGGATCGTGTCACTTGCCAGTTTTTTTGTGCTTAAAAAATCCTTGACCGAGGGTTCAAATTCCTGGGGCGGGGAAACTTCGGCGTAATGGCCCAGGGCAGCGATGGCTTGGTCAGAAGCCATTACGACAGCGCGTACTTGCTCTTCCTGAACGCTGTGGTTAAGGGCATAGGCGGTGGGCACCGTGCCGATCAAAATCAACATGATAAGCCCCATCCCTTTCTGGCCATCATTCGAACCGTGGGCAAAACTGACCCCCGTGCAGGTCAAAATCAACAGGCCACGAATCCATAATGGCGGAGGCTGCTGGCCTTTCGGTTCGTCATACAGTTCAGGAACCTTGATGGTCAGTTTGGCGGCAAGAAACAAAAGTGCCGCGCACCCAAAGCCAATCAAAGGTGAATAAACCAGCGACTTGCCCACCTTGATGGCTTGAGTCCAGTCTATACCGCTGGTCGCGCTGGCCTGAGTAGCCAGGAGTTGGTTCATCAAACCCACTCCGATGATGGAACCAATCAGAGTATGGGAACTGGAGGAAGGCAAACCCAGATACCAGGTGCCCAGGTTCCAGATTATGGCGGCAATCAACATGGCGAACACCATGGCAAAACCACTGTTGTTACCGACCTGAAGAATCAATTCCACCGGCAACAGCGACACCACACCAAAGGCCACGGAACCGCTGGACACCAGCACGCCAAGAAAGTTGAAAGCCCCAGACCAGATCACCGCAAATTTAGCCGGAAGCGAATGGGTGTAGATGACCGTCGCCACGGCGTTAGCCGTGTCATGAAAACCATTGACGAACTCAAAACCCAGTGCAACCAGCAAGGCCACACCCAACAGCAGCAGGGGTAGCCAGCTTTCAGTGTGGGCAGCCGAAAGATCGGCTGAGAGGTGGGTGGAGGTGTAAACAAATCCGGTGAGAAGCACCAGCAAAAAAACGATGTTCAAAATCCGGCTTGACCCGGTGTCTAGAATCACACCCGAACGAGGCGGGTTGGATTCGTGCGATGGCTCTGTCATGTAAAGCTCCGAATGGTTGGAAAACGAGACGGGTATGTTACGCGATATGTTTTATGAGCGTATGTCCATGACGACGATTTAGGCTCGTAGTCCCGCCTTTAAGCAGAATGACCGACCCAGCCAAAAGGCTCGTAATCCCGTCTTTAGGCGGAATGACCGACCCAACGAAATAAAACTCAATACCGCATTAAATAACCAATATTCACAGGGGAGGAATAATGGCAGCATGAGTATCTGCCCGCATTGCGGATATGAGGCTGAAACCATCGCCGAAAACAAACGCTGGTATAAAAAGGACGGGTATTTCTGGGTATCCAAAGAATCGCGCTACAACTACCTGATCGACAACTCGCGTCAGGCCAACGTCGGCAGTTTGTCAAGCAAGGCACTGGCCGGAATTGAAGGCGAAAACATCAGCTTTTACGACGTGCTGAAACACATCGACTTCACTCGTAAAATTGGCCAATGTAGAACAGGACATGATAGCAATTCGGTACAAGACGCTTCAGACCCAAGTGCAGAATGAGCAGGAAGCACTCACTTGGACGACCTCCACACTGGCAGATTGGCCAGGACATTCTGGAGCGGCAAAACCGTGAGG
>JBPCSC010000068.1:0-1435 GCA_051007495.1 Methylococcaceae bacterium
GTTAGGGTTAAGACACGAATCCCTTGTTTTTCTGCTGGCGGATAAGTTGGAAAAGACACTGGAAACCCGACTAACAAACCTCAAATATCCCGGCGATCATCCAGACGGATTATCGGATGATGAGCGTCAATCCAGAATGGATACCCTGCAAAACAAACTTGAAAACCTGCTTGAACAAAAAGCAGACCTTCATCAAATGATCGAATCCATAGGGGATTAAACGTGGACATTTACTCAACCCATTACCTGTCCGGTGTTGTCAACAGCCTGATAACACCCTCACTGTTTCTGCTGAATCGTTTTTTTCCCAATCAAGTGCAGGCAGAAGCCGAAACCATCCATTTTGACGTGATCGACAAAACCCGGCGTCTGGCCCCGTTCGTATCGCCTATGGTGGCCGGAAAAATCATGGAAGAAAAAGGGTATACCACCCTCTCTTTCAAACCGGCCTACATCAAGATCAAGACCCCGCTGGAACCCTCAACGATGTTGAAACGCATCCCGGGTGAACCCATCGGCCCCGGCACTCCAACCGATCCAGCCAAACCCGCCTGGAACGCATCGTTCAACAAGTTATCGCCTCTGCAAAAACAGCAGTACCGCCTGAACGCTATCCTGCTGGATCAATTCGACACAATCAACAGAAGACTGGAATGGATGGCTGCCCAGGCTCTGTTGACCGGTAGCGTTACCGTATCCGGGGAACAGTACCAAACCTCACATTTAAATTTTGGCCGACACCCTGACCATACGATCACCTTGCCGGACTACCGGCAATGGGGAGAGCCTGACGCCAACGGCAGGATGATCCCCAATCCCGGTGCCAATCCATTACGCGACCTGGACGAATGGCGAGTTATGGCCTTGCAGCGCACCGGTGCGACTCTGATCGATGTCGTGATGACACCCGATGTCTTTCATGTTTTCAAGGAAAACCCGGTTATCGAGTCCCGATTACTGCGCGTTCAAGGCAGTGACCCTACGACCCTGCAAACCGGCACCCAAACCGGCGAAGGCGGAACCTTCCTGGGTGAGATCGACGGTTACCGAATCTGGGTGTATGCCAGTTGGTTTATTGATGAAAACGGGGTGGAAAAACCGTTACTCCCTCCAGGTACGGTAATCCTCACATCGTCTGAACTGGCCGGAACGCGAGCATTCGGAGCGATTTTAGACATGGAAGCGCAAACCATAGGCTATGCACTCGGAACCCCGATTCCTGTTCCCGTTTTTGCAAAGTCCTGGACGGACGATGACCCGTCTTTACGCTGGATCATGAGCCAATGCGCCCCGCTGGTTGTGCCCACCCGCGTGAATGCCAGCGTTTCAGCCCAGGTAATACCAGAGTAACCGCCGCTGGCTTCGGGTAAAGCGGTTACACCCAAGGCCGTGAACCTCGTGGCACGGCCCGGGCGGATGCCCAAGCCAGCACCTA
>JBPCSC010000069.1:0-8936 GCA_051007495.1 Methylococcaceae bacterium
ATTCTGGCCACAGGTTTCAGGAATTCGATGGCCCAAAGGGCAGGCAGACCCAGATGACCTAATCGTAAGCGGGCCGAGGCCAGAGGCTCGGAACTACTCACCAGAACCAAACGGGCATTGAGGAACACCGGCATTCCTTGAACCAGCCTGAGCGACAAAGCGCAGGTCATCTCGGGGGTTGGATGAGTGCTACACCGCACTCGGCCATCGCTCTGCCTACGCGCCAATAGCAGGGCGGCCATGGTTTCGATGTCGCGGGTGGATAACACCAGTTGTCTGAACTCAGGATTCTGTTCGTCTGCCTGCGTCATCTGGCGCAGCAAACGATGAGGCGTGCCCGGAAAATCAGGCTCTGCCGTGGCGGTTCGCTCCAGATCGGGATGGGTATCCAGAATCACTCCGGCCAGCAGCAAAAACACCAAAACTGCGGCAGATGACAGATAAACCAGGTAGTGCCATCTCCATAGCAGCACCAGAGCGTGGCCGGAAATCCTCATGTCATCCCTCCAGAACTCGCCGGTCTCAGCCCATACGGGCCACGACGATGGCGGCTATTTCACTGTCCGTCAGCGTGACGGGATTGGTTTTCATGCTGTTGCCTCGGGCATGGGCCACGATGCGCGGAATGTCGCTGTGAACCACGCCCAATGCGCTCAGGGTTTCCAGACCCAAAACCTCCACCCATTGCCGCAGCAGGCTGATCAAGCCATCAGCAGCGGCATCGTCTTCGACCTGAGCCAGAGATGCCCCCCCCAGCAAACGCCCCACCCGGGCATAACGAGCCAATGCGGGATGCCGGGGGTGACGTGCCCTCAGGGCCTGAATGTTGACGTGGGTGGCCTCGGCCAGCAGGGTTCCGCACACCAGCCCGTGAGGAATAGGGAAAAACGCCCCCAAAGGCGCGGCCAGACCGTGCACGGAACCCAACCCGGCCTGAGCCAGGGTGATGCCCGACATCAGCGAAGCATAGGCCAAACGGCTACGCCCTGCTGCGGCAGCAGGGGTGTCTCCTCCGGCCCAGGCCGACCAGAATCCATCGGCAAAGGCTTCCATGCCACTCCAGGCCAGGGCATCGGTCAGCGGACTGGCTCCTGTGGATACGTAAGATTCCAGTAGTTGGGTGAAGGCATCCATACCGTTCGCCGCCATTTGCGGCTTGGGGCAGGTCAGCAGCAGATCGGGATCGACTATGGCGTACTCAGGAACCAATCCATCATGACGGAACGATTTTTTATAACCGTCCATTCCACGCACGCTGAGTACGGCATTCCTGGTGGCTTCGCTGCCGGTTCCGGCGGTGGTGGGCACGGCCACGAAAGGCAGTGAAGGCCCTTCGTAAGGGATGTTGCGGCCCACGCCTTCCAGATGATCCATCACTGAACGCCCATGCGGCAACAAACCCGCCACGGCTTTGGCCGCATCCAGAGCACTGCCGCCACCGATGGCGACCACCGCCTCAAGCCCGGTTCCGTGGTGTTGTCGCACCACTGCATCCACCCATTCGGGTGAAGGTTCAGTGGTGATGGTTTGATGCTCCAACACCAACCCTAGCCGCCGGGATTCTTCCATGAACGGTTCCCAGTGGGGTGAATATTGAAAAGACCTGGCCCCGGTCACCAAGAGGATACGAGAACCCAGCGTAGCCAGAATGCCGGGGACGGAGCGAATCTGGCCCGCTCCAAAGAGGATGCGCGGCAGTCTTGAACAGGAAAAGGGATGGATCATGCGTAGCGGGCCAGCGAGCGAATCGGCAAGGTTAGACAGTCGCGTCTCGGTCGTCAATCGTTGCTCTGCGCCTGATCCACAGGTAAACAGCCACGATCACACCACTCAACACCAGCATGGCCAATACGGCTTCATGAGCATGACGGGTTAACACCTGCTGGTTTTCACCTATGAAAAAACCAATGCCGGTCAGCACGGAAACCCAAAGCCCCGCACCGGCCAGTGTGCACACACTAAATGCCCAGTGATTCATTCGGGCCAGGCCGGCCGGGAGCGAAATGAGATGACGAACCACCGGCAACAGGCGACCGATGAACGTAGAGATGCTGGCGTGCCGTAGAAAATAGCGTTCGACCTGTGTGTAGCGAGTCCCGGAAATGCCCACGTAGCGTCCGTAGCGCAGCAGGAAAGGTCGCCCCAAATACCAGGCGGCGTAGTAATTGGCATAAGCCCCGGCCAGGCTGCCGAAGGTGCCACTGAGGATAACCAGCGTCAGATCCATCCGGCCTTGCTGCACCAGATAACCCGCCGGAGGCATGACGATCTCGCTGGGTATTGGAAATATCGAACTCTCCATCGCCATGAGTATGAAGATACCGGCATAACCCCAGTCGGATAGTGTGGCAATCAGCCAATGCAGACCAAGATGCAGTGAGGATTCCATGAGTACAGGATGTGAGATAAAGGTGAGGGGGACACGCCGGGCAGCGACTGACGCTAAACGGGCAGTCCGGATACCAGCGGCACAAACGTGACCGGGGCTATGGATTCGATATGAAAACCGGTTTCAGAATGGCTGACCCGCTGCAAGGTTTGCGCACGGCCTTCGCCTACCGGGATCACCATCACCCCACCTGGCGAGAGTTGCTCCAGCAAGGTTTCCGGTATCTCTGCCGGGGCGGCCGTTACCAGTATGGCCGGATACGGTGCGTAATCTTTCCAGCCCCAGCACCCGTCGCTGTGTTTCAAGCGCACATTGCGTATATTCAACAAGGACAAACACGCTTTGGCACGCTGCTGCAGGGGGAGTATCCGCTCCACCGAATACACCTTTGGAATCAGCCTTGATAATACGGCGGTCTGGTAGCCAGAACCGGTTCCCACTTCCAGCACCTTGTCCGGTAGTCCGCGCTCCAACAATAAGTGGGTCATTAACGCCACAATATAGGGTTGGGAGATGGTCTGGTTAAACCCTATGGGCAAGGCTGTATCATCGTAGGCACGACTGGCCAAGGCTTCTTCCACAAAAATATGGCGGGGTATCTCCAGCATGGCAGCCAACACCGCATCATCGCCAACGCCCAATTCCCTGATCCGGCCCACCATCCGTTCCCGGGTTCTGGGGGAGGTCATGCCGCTGCCCTGCAACCTCAAATCCATCACTCGTCTACTCCGGGCAGCCAGTCGGCTATGGCTTTCAGGCTATCGTAGCGGGTGAGATCAATGCGGAGCGGCGTCACTGAAACATAGTGATGACGCACGGCGTGGAAGTCCGTGCCTGGGCCTGCGTCTTGTTCCGGGCCGGCCGCCCCGACCCAGTAAATCTCCCGACCACGCGGATCGGCGGCTTTGATGGCGGGTTCCGCCCGGTGACGCTGGCCTAAGCGTGTCGCCTGAAAACCCTTGATGTCCTCGAAAGGAATGTCAGGCACGTTGATGTTGAGTATGGTATCGGGCGGCAAAGGGTGATTCAGAATTTGTTTGAGCAGTATGACGGCCACCTGCCCGGCCGCTTCAAAATGTATGGGTTGATGAGACGCCAACGACATGGCAACCGCCGGCAAGCCCAGGAAGCGGCCCTCAGTAGCCGCAGCCACCGTGCCTGAATAAATCACATCATCGCCCATGTTGGCCCCGTGATTGATGCCGGCGAACACCATATCGGGTTCGTCCTCCAGCATGCCGGTAATGGCCAGATGAACACAATCAGTAGGTGTACCGTCCACCTTGATAAAACCATTATCCATGTGCTGAATGCTTAGAGGTCGATCCAGCGTCAGGGAATTGCTGGCCCCACTGCGATTTCGTTCCGGGGCAACCACGGTCAAATCAGCCAGTGGCCGCAGGGCATCGGCCAAAGCAATCAAGCCACGGGCGGAATAACCATCGTCATTACTTAGTAATATGTGCATAATTTCACCTTTAGGATTTTTGGAACATTTTACACAAGAACCCCGATTCTTGACCCGAATAAATCAACAATAGTGGAGAATCCCCCATGAGCCCTGCGCTGTTTGAGCCTTTTGAACGCCTGAATCAAACCCTCAAAACCCATCCCCGTATGCAAGCCTTTCTGGCTTTGCCGGATGTGGTTCAACGATCCATAGTGGTCGGACTGTTGGTGTCCATCACCTCCATCATCCTGGGTTTTGTATATTATTTTATCAATGCCACCATAGCCATAGGGATTACGGCCAGCATCCTCGCCGGTCTTGCGACGGGCCTGGGCGCGTTACCGGCCCTGTTGTACCGTGACGTATCCCACAAAACCCTAAGCACTCTACTAGGTGGGGCGGCCGGGGTCATGTTGGCCGCCACGGCTTTTTCCCTGATCGTTCCCGGCATCCAATACGGCAACCAGCTTTGGCCCAAGCTAGGGGTTTACGTGGTGGCGTTCGGCATCATGGCCGGTGCGGTTTTTTTGGTACTAGTAGATCGCTGGATGCCTTACGATCGCTATCTTGAAGCAGGAGACAGCTTCGATTCGCTGAAAAAGGTCTGGCTGTTCATCGCTGCCATCGTTTTGCACAATTTTCCAGAAGGTATGGCAGTAGGGGTGAGCTTCGGTTCGGGCGACTTGAGCAACGGCACGGCCCTGGCCATTGCCATAGGATTGCAGAACATTCCCGAAGGACTGGCCGTAGCCATGCCTTTGGTGGCACTGGGCTATCCACGCCAACAAGCCGTGTTTATCGCCTTGTTGTCTGGTCTGGTGGAACCACTAGGCGGATTTCTGGGCGTGGTTTCGGTGACCTGGTTCCTGCCTTTGCTGCCCATAGGCATGGCCTTCGCGGCCGGAGCCATGTTGTTCGTCATCACGGATGACATCATCCCGGAAGCCCAATCGCAGGGTAAATCCCGTGCGGCCACTTTCGCCATTATGTTTGGCTTCATCGTGATGATGATTCTGGACAACCTGTTAACCTGAAACCATCGCTCGACATTCTGACTGCCCATGAACACCTATCGACGAGACGATTCGCCGGATAATCTGGATCCACAAAACTGGGATGAATTCGGATCGCTCGCCCACCGTATGCTCGATGACATGCTGGAATATTGCCGAAGCCTGCCGGAAAAACCGGTCTGGCAACCGGCACCGGAGTCCGTTCGCAAGCATTTTTGTGAACACCTGCCACATGAACCCTCCCCCCTGCACGACGTGCACCGTGATTTTCTGGATAACATCGTGCCTTATGCGGTAGGCAACGGGCATCCCCGGTTCATGGGCTGGGTACACGGTGGTGGAACCCCCGTAGGCATGATGGCCGAATTACTCGCTGCGGGTCTTAACGCCAATGTAGGCGGTCGCAACCAGATTCCAGTACTGGTGGAATGGCAGGTGGTGCAATGGATGCGTGAATTGTTCGGCTTCCCCGACACCGCCAGCGGAATTTTCGTCACCGGTACCTCCTCGGCCAATCATCAGGCCGTATTGGTTGCCCGCACGGCAACTTTGGGTGCGGATGTCCGCAGCAAAGGGCTAGGCACTCAAGGCCTGCGCCTCACCGCTTATGCCTCGGCTGAATCGCACGTCAGCGTCGTGGCCGCGCTGGATTACGCCGGGCTTGGAACCGACGCGCTGCGGGTGATTCCAGTCAACGAGCGTTATGAAATGGACGTAACCCAACTGGCCGAAACCATAGCGCGGGATCGTCAGAACGGCTACACCCCGTTCTGGATTGTCGGCACGGTAGGCAGTGTCAACGTAGGCGCGATAGACGATTTAACCGCCCTGGCCGATCTCGCAGAACAAGAGCGTGTCTGGTTTCATATTGATGGGGCCTATGGTGCCCTGGCCATGATGGCCCCTGATCTGGCCCCCCGGCTTAAAGGTCTGGAACGGGCCGACTCGATAGCCTGTGATTTCCACAAATGGGGGCAAGTCCCCTACGATGCCGGTTTTTTGATGGTTAGAGACCAAGCCCTGCATCTGGCCACCTTTGCCTCGAGCGTCGCCTACCTCAACCGGCAATCCGGCGGCCTGGCTTCAGGGGGTATCTGGCCTTGTGATCTCGGTATCGACCTGTCCCGAGGATTCCGGGCCCTCAAAGCCTGGTTTACGCTGAAGGTTTACGGCAGTGATCGCCTGGGCGAGGTCATGTCCACCACCTGTCGGTTGGCGGCCTATCTGGCGCAACGCATTGAAGCCGAACCTCGACTGGAATTACTGGCTCCGGTCATGCTGAACATCGTCTGTTTTGGCTACCGTTCGCCCGAATCCGACCGGGTCAATGCGGCCATCGTGATCGACTTACAGGAATCCGGCATCGCAGCCCCCTCCACCACCGTACTCAACGGAAGGCTGGCCATACGGGCCGCCATCGTCAATCACCGCACCCGTTTCTCTGACATGGACATTCTGATCGAAGCCGTTCTGGCCGCAGGAACCCGCCACACATGACATGCCCCCCCTTGATGGGTCTGGCCCGGTTAACCCGAAGGGTCTACCACGAAACCGACGTTCAAAGCCTCAATGACGACCTGCTGGCCCGACTTCAAGCCAATGAGGACGATGCCCATGCCTGGCTGGATCTTTCCTTGTTGGCCACTTTGCGGTTTCAGCACGAATTGGCCCGCTCGGCCCGGCACGTCGCATTATCGCTGCAAAATCGCTACACCCTGGATTCCGAACAGCCCGCACAGATGAGCCTGCTGGCGGTGCTGGCTCCGGGTGATTTAATGGCCAACACCCCGCTGGAATTTTTGCTGGAACACTCAGCCATCACCCTGCATCTGCTCTACCTCAGAACAATTGACGATCTCTGCGAACCGCTCCCCGCTCACGACGTTTTATTTGTAGCCGTGGGCGAATCGGATCAAAACCGCCCTCTGCTGGAAGCGTTGGCCGAACGCCTGCGCGACTGGCCCAAACCGGTCATCAACCGTCCTGAATACATATTGGAAACCAGCCGTGACCGGGCCTGCGCCTTGCTGGCCGACATTCCCGGCGTGCTGATACCCGAAACCGCCTGCCTGCACCGCAGCCTGCTCCCCCGTTTAATGGAAGACCTAACCCAAGTGCTTATTGTGCGCCCGATCGACTCTCACGCCGGGCATCATCTGGAAAAGCTCTCCCGGATCAGCGATGTGCAGGATTATCTGGAGGAAGTACCCGATGAGTGGTTTTACGTGTCGTCCTTTATTGACTACTCCGGCACCGACGGGCGGTTTCGCAAATACCGGATTGTGCTGCTGGGCGAGCAAAGCTACGCCGGCCACCTGGCCATTTCGGAACACTGGATGGTGCATTACCTAAACGCCGGCATGACCGAATCGGCCGAGAAGCGGGCCGAAGAAGCGCGTTTCATGGCGTGCTTTGACACTGATTTTGCCGTGCGTCATGCCCAGGCCCTGGCCGACATCCTCCATCGCACCCGCCTCGACTACCTCATCCTTGATTGTGCCGAACTGGCTGACGGCACATTGCTAATATTCGAGATCGACACCAGTGCCGTGCTGCACGACATGGATGATGCCGAACACTTTGCCTACAAACACAAACCCATGAACACCCTGTTCACCGCCTTCCAAGGTTTTTTACTGGCGAAAGCGGCTTTTTGAAGGCAACCTGCGTGAGCAACTGGACCCCCTCCCCCGCCCTGGAATACTGGCTCACCCAAGGAGGGGATTCCCGCATTGAACTCAGCCCACAAAGGCTCAACGCCTACGGTTACCCGCCGCACCCTCTGGCGAACTGGCATGGTTTTAGTGCCTGTACGGCTTCTGCCATTTCGCCTCCCGCCTATGAATCCGCCCGCTTACTGCATGAACGTCTGCCCGATCCCCTGCCCACTGCTCATTGTGTGGCCGAATGGCAGAGAATTCGGCTCAACATTCTGCACTGGAATCAGCTTGATGACCTGACCGACCTCCGCCTGGTATTTGCCGCATCAGGCAGCGACGCCCACCGCCTGGCCGCCTGGATTACCCGCACCGAACACACGCCCACCACGGTCACCGTAATGGCCGACCCCGCCGAAACCGGCAGCCTGATCGCGGAAATCCTGCAACACCCCACCGCAAACAACACGGAACGTCTGATCACCGTACCGGTACGCGAAGCCGATACCACGCTGCGATCCCTTGCGGCAGTGGACGGCGAATTCGAGCAACGGCTACACACTTTGGCGGCCCAGGGGCATGGATTACGACTGATCGTGTTGGATGTCTCCAAAACCGGCCTGATTGTCCCAAGCCCTGCCTGTGTTTTAAGGATAAGAAAACATCACGGGCCTGATCTGCCCATCGTGGTGGATGCCTCGCAGTTACGCCTGTCGGCCAGGGCTATTCGGGCCTATGTGCAATCAGGATGCGTAGTAATACTGACGGGATCGAAATATCTGGGTGGCCCGGCCTTTTCAGGCGTGGTGCTGATACCGGGCGAAATGGCGAGAAAACAGGAAAGACATCCGTTGCCGGTGGCTTTGCAATCCATATCCCGCAGTACCGAATGGCCCCCGGAATGGACAGGCGCGGATACTCTGCCTGCACACAGCAACCGGGGATTATTACTGCGCTTTGAAGCGGCACTGTATGAATGGAATAGTTACCGACAACTCCCCCGGCCATCCATTGCCACATTCATGCGGCACTTTAATTCAGAACTGACGGAATACATAAGCTCCCGCCCTGAACTGAAATTACTGGAAACCCCCAATCCCGTCCGCACCCCACTGTGTATATCCGAAGAATGGGATGAACTGCCGGGTATACTGCCTTTTATACTGAGAGACCGCACGAATACCCGCTGCTTAACCGCAACCGCAACCGAAACCCACACGGTATACCAGGACTCACACCGGCGGGCCTTGACACGCTCACCCATATTCACCCTGGGCCAACCGGTACTGTGTGGCCGAACCGAATCCGGAAATCTATCCGCCCTGCGCCTGGCCCTGAGTGCCCCGTTAATCACACGGGGAATACATCAACCCCAACAGATGATCAACGAGGCGATACAGGGTTTGGATGAACTGCTTTATCACTCT
>JBPCSC010000070.1:0-1067 GCA_051007495.1 Methylococcaceae bacterium
CTGTATCTGGAAGACCTGATCAACAAGGAAGAACTAAGCCCCAACCTGGCCTTATTACGACTGTTGATATTGCCCAAAAAACGAGTCATTGAAGCCGCGCAAGCCATAATCAACCAGGCCCCGAATCAAGAAATACTACGCCACCGACTCGACTGGGTCGAAGCCGTATTAGTTAAAAAGTTTCCCCAACTCAGCCCCGAGGACATACTCAAAATGTTTAATATCAGCGTAGATGACTTCTCACATACCCGGTTTTACAAAGATGTATTTAGACACGGTCAAGAGGAAGGAATCCATAAAGGCATCCATCAAGGCATGCTAAAGGGAATCCATAAGGGTAGACAGGAAGGCAGACAGGAAGGCAGACAGGAAGGTGAAGCAGACCTGATTATCAGACAACTGTCACGCCACTGCGGATTCATAACCCCGGAACAAAAAGCACAGATACAGTCGCTGACAATTCCTGATCTCGAAAGCCTGGCGGAATCCCTGCTCGACTTCACCGGTTTAGAGGATTTACAGATATGGTTAGCCAAATAACTGTTTCTCGTTCCAACGCTCCTGCGTTGGAACGCATACGGAGGCTGAATAATGGGCAGAAGCCGGGGTAGTCATTCCGCCTAAAGGCGGGACTACGAGCCTTAATTCCGCCTAAAGGCGGGACTACGAGCCTTTTCTCGTTCCAACGCTCCCGCGTTGGAACGCATACGGGCGCTGAATAATGGGCAGAAGCCGCTGCAAATCTTGCCTTTCCTTTCTTGCCTTTTTTTATCCGCAGATGGCGCAGATATTCGCAGATTGTGATGTTCTGGATGTTCATCTGCGGGAATCTGCGTCATCTGCGGACAATGTTGTTTTTCTCGTTCCCGCACTCCTGCGTGTTAACGCATACGGAGAGTATATTGACCAATCAAGGTACGCATTCCCACGCGGGAGCATGGGAACGAGAAAAAGGCGGGACTACGAACCTGTAGGTGCGAATTCATTCGCACCACCCAAAACCATTATGAATAATACTCACTGTGAAAACCGATAAACTATTCTATCAATTCTTTCAAAATCAACCC
>JBPCSC010000071.1:0-1047 GCA_051007495.1 Methylococcaceae bacterium
CTTTTGTGCGGGACATAACAGCCAGGCCAGTGGGTAAGCGAATTGTCTGTCACCGCTGATAATCCAGAAGGGTATTTCACCCGATTGAAATCCATAAGCTATTTTATTGGCGGACAAGTGTATGCACAGACAATCCACGTGTGTGGTGATGAGTCCATCCAGAGGGGATACCACCGATAGATTACCCTGCTCGAGTATCTGTAACTGATAGGCCAGCAAGGCATTATCACCAACAAACGTATTCAGCCTGCTAATACACTCAAGAAAAGCCGAAAATGCGTTTAGCGGTGAAGATTCATCAAACTCGCCGTGCAATAGTGTGTTTTGCCACGATGCGGGCAGAGTATTACCCTCCTGATACCGTGAAGAATTCACCTCTGGCGGTACGTCCAGCATCGGTATGGTATCAATATAAGTATCCAGCCCCTCGCGGGCCTCGGCCACCCAGCGTTCATAACAAATTACCCGGTCATCCCGGGTTGGGCTTTGGTGATTTTCAATAGAATGATGTCGCAGTTGCGGTTTGATGCCGCGCTTGGCCAAAGCCAATGCCCGGGTGTCAGGCGATAATCCCAGCCAGTCACATAACCTCAGTATGGAAACCCCGCTCTTGTCCAGTAAATCCTGATAGTGAATGACTAATCTCTGTTCTTTGGGTATGCCGGCTTCCAGCCATTGATAATAAGTATTCCAAAGGTTTAAGGCATAGGCTTTGTCAAAGCCTTCCCTTTGATTAAGAGATAAGGCTACTTCAAGCGGATCCCGAATGCAGATCAGGTAGCGGGCTTCGGGGATCCATTCACGCCAAAACCCTAACGTTAAACTGAATCGCGGGTCTTTCATCGCCCAAACGGGATGACCCTCCATATTCCCCATGATTTTGGCCGCTTTGTCTCTTAACTGATTTAGAGGTATTTCCAGTCCCTGTTTCCAAAAATCCGGTGCAGTCGGCGGTTGATGCCAGGACGCATTAGCTCTTTTTAACAAGGCTTCGTTTAGCCGCCATACATCCCAGCGTTCATAAAAACCATCGGCATTATCAGGAGC
>JBPCSC010000072.1:0-2133 GCA_051007495.1 Methylococcaceae bacterium
GTACCAGGAACCGGATTTCTGCACTACTTCATATTGCACACCCAGATCAACCAGTTCACCTTCATACGACACGCCTTCTCCGTACAGTATATCGAAATCAGCCGTGCGGAACGGTGGAGCCACCTTGTTTTTGACTACTTTGACGCGAGTCTCGTTGCCTATGACTTCGTCACCCGACTTGATGGCCCCGGTTCTGCGGATGTCGAGTCGCACCGAGGCATAAAACTTCAGGGCATTACCACCGGTAGTGGTTTCAGGACTGCCGAAGGTTACACCTATCTTGCTGCGAATTTGATTGATAAAAATCATCAGCGTGTTTGAGCGATTGATACTGGCGGTTAATTTGCGTAAGGCCTGAGACATCAAACGAGCCTGCAAGCCCATATGGGAATCACCCATTTCACCGTCAATTTCAGCCTTGGGCGTTAAGGCCGCGACTGAGTCCACCACTACGATGTCAACGCTGCCTGAACGAAGCAACATGTCAGCGATTTCCAGTGCTTGTTCACCCGTATCCGGCTGTGACACCAGCAAATCTTTGAGATCCACGCCAATTTTTTCCGCGTAGGAAGGATCAAGTGCGTGTTCGGCATCTATAAAAGCCGCTATGCCGCCTTTTTTCTGTACTTGGGCGATGACTTCCAGAGTCAGGGTGGTCTTGCCCGATGACTCCGGGCCATAAATTTCTATGACCCGGCCACGCGGCAAACCGCCCGCGCCCAGTGCTATGTCTAAAGATAGGGAACCGGTCGAAACCACTTCAATGTCACGACTCGCTCCTGCATCACCTAGACGCATGACTGAGCCTTTACCAAATTGCTTCTCTATTTGAGAAAGTGCTGCATTCAATGATTTTGCTTTGTTCTCATCCATTACACGAAACCCGCTGCGTTGTGGAAACCAGAGTTGAAAATGAGGCGTGATTATGTCACAGAGTCGCTTCCGGGGGTAGTTCCGATTCGCACAAACCCCGCAAAGCCGCTTCGACGGCTTGCTCACGGATAGTTAGGCGATCACCCTCCAACTGCAAGCGGCACGCCCGACGGCCTCGGATTTCATCCCGCCATTCCCAAGCCAGAAAGACCGTACCGACTGGCTTTTCGGCGGTTCCACCGGTGGGACCTGCGATGCCGCTGATGGCTACGGCCACGTCGGCTGTCGTACAGCGCAGCAGAGCACCTGCCGTCATAGCGCGAACGGTCTGTTCACTAACTGCCCCATGATCTTCTATCAATTGAGGATCAACACCCAGCAAAACGTGTTTGGCCTCATTGCTGTACACCACGAAACCACCCTCAAACCAATCCGAACTCCCCGGAACGGCGGTGATGTATTGAGCCAGTTCCCCTCCAGTACAGGATTCCGCCGTGACCAGTTTTAATTTATGGGATGAGAGAACCATGCCCACCTGCTCGGAACATTTATAAAGGTTTGGCCTGATCATTATTTGAAGGCATTAAAACTTAACTGTAAATATAGAAAATGACTGTCCTGGTTTTTTCCAAGTCGACTGGGCATTTCACCCGGAGTAAACCATGAATAGCTAAAGTCACTTTCAATACGGGAATTCCATTTGTAGCGAAAACGAATATCCCATTCATGGCCCAGGAAACTACCACTCTGGCCGGTTTTATCTTGCAGGGACGCTCGTTTCCAGGCGGCCTGATCGCTGGCTAACCAGTAGGCGTTATAGCCCGTATCCACCTTTAAATCTTTGGTGGGCGACATTTCGATACGGAATTTGGGAGCATGCACGTTATCCCAGGAAAAATAATCGTTACGTGACCAGGGTTGATTAAACCCGAACAGTGGATTAAAGGTTTGATTGGTTTGGTCATAGGGGTTTCTGTCACCACTGCCGTACCCATAAAAAGCACTGACGCGGGGTTGCCAGGGCCGGGTTTCCAGGGTATATCCAAGTTCCAGATCATAGGCTAGCGCACTGGTTTGTTGCCGGCCACTACTCCGCCCGAATTGATAAACGATATTACCGTCGTAATCAAAACCGGTATGGCCCACCACCCCATATCCCCTCAATCCGGCATTATGCAAATCAAGCGCATTAACCGCGTCTTTGACCGTGCTGCTGTCATGACGGTATCCAAGATAATACGGTTGCACAGTAACAATATC
>JBPCSC010000073.1:0-1590 GCA_051007495.1 Methylococcaceae bacterium
CGAACAGCGATTATTACCGGTATTATCCAACCGGGATTATCGCTGGAGTAATGAGTTATCAGTGAAAGTGATGTTCATGACGGTGTTATTTAATGACCTGATATACATGATGGTTTCAGAAACCGAAGTCGATCACGGTTATGTTGATTTGAGCCTGATCGTGCGTCCTGATAAACGGCAATTCGGCGCACTTGATATTCTGCTGGAATTCAAATATCTGAGTGTGAAGGAATTGGGCATGACCGGCCTGGAGATTAAAACGGCCACGCCTGAAGAATTACTGGCCTTGTCTCTGGTAATAACCCGCCTGGACGAAGCCAAAGCGCAGGCCCAGCGATATGGTAACGCACTTAAGTCACGCTACGGTTTATCCAGCCTGACCTGTTTTGCCGTGGTGGCTTTGGGTTTGGAACGTTTGGTGTTTGTGAGGTATGACGTATGAAATTTCCCTACGGGCTTAGTGATTTCGGAAAAATTATCCAGAATGGTTTTTTCTATCAGGATCGCACCCATTTGATACCGGCACTTGAATCCACTGGAGATCAGTTGTTGTTTCTCCGCCCCCGGCGGTTTGGCAAGAGTTTGTTATTGTCAATGCTGGAGTATTACTATGATGTGCGCCAGGCTGACTCCTTTGAATCCTTATTCGGACAACTGGCGATATACGCCAACCCTACGCCCTTGCATCACCGGTATTATATTCTGCACTGGGATTTCTCTCTGGTAAAACCGCAAGGCGATGTAAAGGATATTGAACGGGCCTTGCATCAGCATATCAATCTGGCCATTCGCTGTTGCGCCAGCCAGTATGATTTGACCGTCCCCATAGACGATACCAATGCCGTTCAGTCTTTGGGTGAACTGCTCAAGGCGGTGCGGGAAACCCCTTATAAGCTCTATTTATTCATAGACGAATACGACAATTTTGCCAACGAAGTATTGATGGCCCGGCAGGATCATTATGAGGCCTTACTGTATGGCGAAGGCTTGTTCAAGACCTTATTCAAGGCGGTAAAGGCCGCAGCGGCGGGGCAGGGTCTGGATCGGGTATTCATTGCCGGGGTATCTCCGGTGGCCATGAGTGATATTACCAGCGGGTATAATGTGGCGGAAAACATTTATCTTAAAAGTCAGTTTAATGCGCTGTGCGGGTTTACCGAAAGCGAGATAATGCATCTGCTCAATACCCTGAATATAGAGGCTATGGGCCTGTCTAAAGCTGAAACACTGGACATCATGCGTACTTTTTACGATGGGTATCAGTTTGCTGAACACTGTGCCGACCCTGCCGAGCGTATCTACAACCCCACCCTCAGTTTATACTTCCTCAAGCATATCCAGCAGGAGGGGTATTACCCCCGGGAAATGCTCGACGATAATCTCAGCATGGACAGGCAGCGGCTGGCGTATATTGCCGGCTTACTCGGCAAAGGCAATGAGGTATTTATCGAAGCACTGGCCGGGCAGAACCAACTGGTCATTACCCGCCTGTCACGCCGCTTTGGTGTGCGTGATGTACAACGTAAAAATCAGGAAAGTAATGTTTTACCGTCTTTGCTGTATTACTTTGGTGTGCTGACTCTGGCCGGT
>JBPCSC010000074.1:0-7816 GCA_051007495.1 Methylococcaceae bacterium
GATCAATACCGTCCGCCAGGAATTAGACCTTGTCCCATTTGCCAAGATTGGGTACGTCGATGGCAAATTCGAGATCGGGTGCCAGATCAAAACTGGACTGACCCGCCAACACCGACAATCCGCGTATACCGGCATGAGCGGAACCCGAGACATCGAAGTTCAGGCTGCTCAAACCTTCGTTCAGCAGTTCATCGAAGCTGAAACGCGTGCCTGTGGTCGTATCGTTAGGGGTACGATCCAAAGTAACACCGACTTGTCCGATCAATTCCACATCGGAACGGGTGCCGACCCCACCGGCTTTGAGCCCTACAAATCCAAGCTTGGCCCGGGCTTCAATGTCCTTGGCGCTCAGACCAAAGTTGGCCCCGACGGCCAGATGGTCGATGGCCAGACTGAAGTCCTTGTTGACACCAATGATGAGATCAAGACTGGCACTGAGGTTGACACCCAAGTGCCCCGTACTGCTGACGGACAGATCCAGGTTCTCACCATCGCCCAGTTGCATACCGATCTGGTCATCCATGCTGAGTAAATAGGCGAAACGGATTGGAACCGTGACTTCACCCCGTACCGGGTCATAGCTGGCTTTTTGGTCGCCCAGTAAACCCGAAGCGTTTACTGCGTCGATGAACTCACCCATCGTCGTGATCTTGACGGGCTTCAGGTGTACCAGATAGGACACATCACCCGACTGCCCCGTCCACTGGCCGGCTATGCTCAGGCTGCTGCCATCCTGCGACACGGCCTTGACCGCATAAGGCTGATTGCCCACTGTGATCCACTGATCGACCATGGAGGCAGCAAACTGGCCCGACTTGCCGCTCAACTGAGTGGCATCGGCATTCAGTGTCGCCTTACCGGCCGCTTTCGCGGTGGTCACTTCTCCCAGTGCCGGTTTCCAGGCTTCACGCGGTTTGTAAAAATCAATCTTGTCTACGACTTGCGTCTTGAAGGCTGTGGCCAGATCCAGAACCTGATCTGCGGATTTTTCAAGGAACGGCAGTTGGCCCAATCCCAGAGAGTCCGCATTCACAGATTCCAGATAATTCAGGATATTGGGCAAGGCCATAATGATGTCCTCGGCCTTGATCTGGTTGAACTGGGTGAACTGATCCAGATACTGGGTTTGAACATCCAGAGCACCGAATGGATTACCCTTCACACTGATGGACGGCACCAGACCGTTCTGACCCACCAAATCCACGCCGGCTACCGAGGCGTACAGCGGCAGGTAAACATCTACCCGATTTTTGCTGGCATCCACTTCGACATTAAACACGCCGTCCACGTAGGTAAGTCCACCGGCCAGTGAAGCCGACAGTGATCCGCGCTGGTATTTTTGACCCGGCACATCCTTGCGCCCCACGCTGACACTCATAGGACCAAACCCGGCTTGAACCACAACATTATTTGCCGAAATGGCACCGTCGAAGCTGAGCTTTCGTACATCAAAGCGGGTGTTGAGTCCTTCAGTCCAGTCGAGACTGAAATCGAAGTCCAATGCCGCTTTGAGGTGGGCATCCACCGACAAGGCCGTGTCCATCTTCAGCGGTATGCCGCCCAATAGATCGCTGAGATCCAGTTTCAGATTGGATACGTTGACATCCAGCGCGCCGGTCAATCCGAACTTGAATCCTTCCCCATCCAGGTTCAGACGCAGATTGGCACCCAATCCGGATTGAGGGCCCCAGTAGGTGTTGAGGTAACCAATCATCCCTTTGAGGGTGGGCTTGCCTGTGGAGCCATATACCACGGCGGGCAGATAAGTCAGGTCTGTCGGTTGCCCCATGTAGTGCAGCATGAAATCGCCTATGTTCATGACCGACGACAACTGGAACAACTCATCCAGGCTCTGATCGATCAGCGGTAGGTCGGTGTTCTGCTGCAAATCAGCCCGCGCATGGCTTAATTTCAAGGCGGCATCCGTCAGTGATTCGCTCAGCACCCCGCCCAGCGTGACATCTACGGAACCCAGATTCAGATGGGGTTCACTCCCGCTGTTATCGAACTTGATGGGTATGGTTTGCCCATCAACCACTATGCTCTGATTGACCATCCAGCCGGTTTTGTTGATGTCCAGGCTGATGTCGCCAAACAGGTTGACGCCAGGCAGACCGGGCACAGAAACCGTTGCGGTAGCGTCCACACTGAGGGCAAATCCGACATTACCGAAGATCAACCCCAGAGTGCCGTCTCTGACTGCTGCCTCTTGACCGGCGACGTTGATGGACGCGTTGAGATGGGTTCCGCCCAGCACCATCAGTGCCCCCCGCTGTTCAAAGCGGAATTGGCCGGAGCCAGACAAAATGGGCGGGGCATCAGGCTTGGAGGTATCGTTCAAGGCCAGCGACAGCGTGGCTTCGGCCGCGATGATGGGTACGTTCAGGTTCAGTTTGACTACACCGGTGCTGGTCGCCAAAGCGGTATATCCATCCACCTTGCCGTTGTTATCTATATCACCTTTAGTGAAATCCACTACCCGACCGGCCAGTTCACCGCCAAGCGGGCCGGAGTTGAGGCTGAAGTCTATGTTGTTGGCCGAAGCGCTCAGTACATCAATACCTTCAAGCGACAAGGCATTGGCACTGGCTTTCATGCCCAGGAAGGTTCCGCCGGTGGCTACGTCCTTCATTACCGCCAACCCTATGGACCCGTTATCGAGTTGCAGACCCACGAAGGCACCGGCCTCAGTGGAGGTAGCCCCCGATCCAACCTTAACGCTTACCCCGGTGGCCGAGAGGAGTGTGGTCTCCATGCTGCGGCGACTGCCGTCATCCAGGGTGACCAGACGCACTCCGGGGCGGTTCAGCGCGAAGCTACCGGCCAGGCTGAGCGAGGTTCCCCAGGCCAAAGTGGCATCGAATCCCAGGGTGATTTGCTCTTCGCCCGAAGCCCCCATGTCAAGCACCAGGCTCTGATGGCTGGGCGTGTCACTGCCGGTCAATACCGTGATCGAACGGTTGCTGCTCGCGTCTTTGCTGAGGTTCATGACCGTATCGTTGGCTATGCCATTCAGACGACCCAGTCCCTGATTCAGGTTTAAGGTCAGCGAACTGGCTGAAGCCGTGATGGCGCTGGGTAATCCCAGTTGTGCCGCGTCTATGCTGACCCCATCGACTCGGGCCGCGAGGGCCAGCCAGGTACGGGTGTCGGTATTGGTGGCATCAGCAGGACGCATCACGGCCATACCCAGATCCAGTCCTTCAACCGCAATACCGCTGACATTAGCCGATACTTCGGCCGCCCCGATATAGAACCCGGTAACCGCCACGGTTTGTTTACCGACCAGCACGTTCCGGCTTTCCAGAGAGATCCGCGCAGTGCCTTCCGCGCTCATGACATCACCTACGCCCAGATTGAGCGTTCCGGCTACGATGATTTCCTGCCCCTTGGCATTCAAGGTGACATCGCCTACGGCACGGCTGTGCGCTCCGCTCCAGTCGATTGCCGTCTTGGTGTTACCGAGACCGGTGTTGAGGCTGACGGCCAGATCATGGCCTTCCAGGGTGATTCCATACTGTTCAAGACCGTACACCCCTACACTTTCAACCGAACCCTCCAGAGTCAGCCAACTGCGGCTATCGCCTGGGGCAGAAGCCGTCGCCACGGCCAGGCCGAAGTCCAGGTTGGTCAATGCGAAGGACGGCAGGCCCGTGGTATCGGCCACCGAAAGCGTGGCACTCACATCCTTGCCGCCCACCACCAACAGACGGGTGTCTACGGTCGTGCCGTCGGAAAGGGTGAGTGTCTCTTTAGATTGTTCAAAGCTGAGTGCTCCATTCAGCGTCACCCAACCGGCAACGTTGACGCTCATCGTGCCATTGACCTGAAGCAGGGAACCCTTGCTGCCCGGCATATTGAGCGACAGGTGGCTGTCGATTCCTGTCCTGATGGCATAGCCACCGGAGAAATCAGCCACATGGGTATCGACATCCAGACCGCTGGCCAGACCGTTGACCTGGTTCACGGCGATGTTGATGTTGGTCGCCGATACCGACACCGGCAAATTGACGACTTCCACTCCGGCCGCATGGGCCGTCAGCGCAGTCCAGCTTACGCCATCCAGACTGACACCCTTGGCATCTTTCTGGTCGTTTTGCGCCTGGAACAGGCCCAGGGCGACATCAACATCCGCCAGAGAGAACCCAACAGCCGACTCATTCACCGTATCCTGGCTAGTGATGTTTCCGTCTCCGTTGGAGTCAACCCGATAAGGCCCATCCACACCGGCAAAGGCCGAAATGTTGTTGGCACCCAGGGTCAGGGCATCGACCGCCACATGAGAACCATCGGCCAGGGTCAAAGTATCGCTGTGCTTTTCAAAGGCAGCGGTTCCATCCAGATAGACGTAATCGCTGATGGCCACGCTGACACCCGCCGTCACGCTCATGGTTTTGTGCCAGGCACCGTCCAGGGTGAGCGTGTGGGTGCTGCCCGTACCGGTGGGTACGTGCAGATTGCTCTTTTTGAAGTCAATCACCCGTCCGGTGGCTGCATCGGGAAGATTCATAGCCACCGACACATCCCGAATGCCCAGAGTCAGATCGTCAATACCGACCACTTTGGCGGCCCCGACTTCGGCTTCCAGCCCTATGCGGGTCGTCGGTGTTTCAGCGTCGCTTTCAGTGGCTACGACCAGGGCCAGATCGACACCCGACAGCGAGAAGCCCACGGCATCGGCACCTGGCGTGTCATCGCTGTTGATGTGGCCATCTCCGTTGCTGTCGACCAGTGGCCCGCCGTGTATGCCGGCAAAAGCCTGCAAACCCTTACCGCCTATCATCAGCACATCATGCTTTTGACGTTTGCCGTCATCCAGTACCAGTGTGCGGGTGGATTTTTCAAAGCCCAGAGCACCACCCGCGTAGAAGAAATCACCGACCTGAACAACCACATCGCCGGTGGCATGGATCAACTGACCCTTGCTGCCGTCAATGTCGAGGGTACGGTACTGATTGGTTCCGGTGACTACCTTGAGCGGACTGCTCTTGAAGTTGACGACATGGGTGGAGGGATCCAGGGCTGATTTCAGGCCAAACACCTGGTTGATTTCGATATCCAGATTTTTGGCCGACAGTTCGAAATCCTGGCTGCCTACGAACCCAATCTTTTTACCGCTGGCTTCCATGCCCATCCAGCTTACGCCGGCCAAGGTCGTGGCATCGCTGGGCGTAGACAACAAAGCCAAAGCAAATTCGGCATCGTCTACCACCAGGCCCACGGCATTGGGGTTGGGAGTGTTGCTGCCCTTGACGAAGTAGCCACCGACACCTGCAAACGCACCGAGTCCGGTTCCGCCCAAGGTCAGTGAATCCACCAGCACTTGCTCGCCGTCAGCCAGCGTGACAGTGGTATTCGATTTTTCAAGGCCCAGCGAACCGCGTATCTGTACGAAGCCGGCAATATCCAGATCAAAACTGCCCGAAGCGCGAATCAGTTCGCCCTGGGTTCCCTTCATGTCCAGAGTGACGGTGGTGCGATAGCCGGTGTTGACCAGCAGCGGTTTGCCTGCAAAGTCGATGACTTGAGTACGATCCAGAGTGCCTGCGGCCACGCCATCAACCAGGTTGATGTCAACAGCCAGCTTTGAAGCGGAAGCCGTCAGACCCGGAACCCCGACCAGAGCCACCTCGGCGACACTGGCCTTGAGTGAAGTCCAGGTACGTTGCGTGGCGGCATCCTGCTCAAAGAACAGCCCCAGGCCAAACGCTATGCCCGTGGCTGACAAGCCAATGGCCTTGGGATTTGGGGTGTCGTTTAGATCCACCTTGCCATCGTGGTTGGTATCGGTGCGGTACGGGCCATTCACGCCGATGAAACCTTCCAGCCCGGTTCCTCCTACTGTGAGGAGTTGAGTCTTGGCGGTGCTGCCGTCGGCCAGGGTGACACCCAACGAGGATTTTTCTACCGACAGGGTTCCATCTACGTGGAAGTAACCGGCTACGTCCAGAGCCATGCCGCCGCTGGCACGCAGCAGTTGGCCCCGGTTGCCGTCGTGCGTCAGTGTCAGGTGTTTGCCGGTTCCGGTCACCAGATCCACGCCATGCCCTTCTCCGGCAAAGTCTATGACCTTGGTGTTTTCCGAGCCTGCCGCCACACCGCTGACCCTGTTAATGTCGATACCCAGTGAATGCACGTCGAGACGGATGTCGGGCGGCAAGCCGACCAGCGCATCGACATGACCCACACTGGCGGTCAGTGCCGTCCAGTGGATATCGGTGTATCCGGCTACCGGTGAAGAGAACAGACCCAGGCCAAATTCAACGTCCCTAATGCCCAAACCGTGGGCATTGGGGTTGATTTCGTTGTCGTCGATCTGTCCGTCGCCGTTCAGATCAACACGGTAAGGGCCTACGCCCACGAACCCGGACAAACCGGTACCGCCTACACTGATAAGCTGGGTTTTGAGTGATGTGCCATCGGCCAGGGTGACGTTCTGCGCCCGCCGTTCGAAACCGGCCGAACCGGACAGTTCGACGAAATCCCCCAGTTTCAGGTCGATATCGCCACTGGCACGAACCAACCGGCCACTGGTTCCGGGCATATCCAGTTTCATGGATTTGCCGGTTCCGGTCACGACGGAGATGGGCGCATTCTCGTTGGTGAAATCCACGACGCGGGTGTCGGCGTCAACCCCATCGGCCACACCGGTAACCAGGTTGATGTCTACCGCCAGATCACGGGCCGCCAGGGTCACGTCCGGTATGCCGACAAACGCCACCTCCCCTGCTGATGCCTTGAGGGACACCCAGCGCATGTCTTTGATGCTGTCCTGACCTTTGGCCGGACTCATGAGCGTCAGGCCGAAGTCCACATCATTAAGCTCCAGACCCAGGGAATCCGGGTTGGTCTTGCCGTCCGCCAGGAAATACGGGCCATTGACTCCGGCAAAGGCTTTGAGTCCATCAGCACCGATCGCCAGCGTATTCGCTCTGACCGCCGTGCCATCCGCCAGCACAACATCGCGGGTGGACTTTTCAAAGCCCATGGAACCTGAGGCATAGAAGAAATCGGCGACAGACACATCGAAATCGCCAGAAGCCCGAATCAGGGTTCCCAGGCTACCGGCGTGATTCAGGGTGATGAACTCACCCTGCCCGATCGGAACCTTCACCGCCCCCATGCGGGTGTAGTCGACTACGGTTTGTAAATCGGTGCCTATGTTGATGTCGACCGCCAGATTTCTGGCATCGACGGTCATCATGGGCAAGCCGACTTCGGTCGCCGTTTTGGAGGTCGCCGACAAACTGACCCAGCCACGCTGAGGGGCATCGGCATCCGTCACTCCGTCTTCCAGATACAAGGCCAGAGCAATATCGACTCCGGTCAATTCAAACCCGACCGCGCTGGCATTGGTCGCTTCGTCATTCAGGTCACCGTCGTGATCGGTGTCGATACGGTAAGGCCCGTTCAAACCGACAAAGGCATTCAGATCGTTTCCGGCAATCAGCCAGCGGCGAGTGGCAGCGGTAGTCGCCGGGGCCGCTTCTTCAGCCAGTTGTACCGTCTTGAGTGCCGTAGACAGTTCAAAGCGACCATCCACGGTGAGGAAATCGGCCGTGGTGAGGGTCATGCCTACATTGTAGGAATTGTCCGAGCCGAAATAGTCGTCGTTGAACAACATACCCAGTTTGTCGGCATCGGCCTTGGCATAGGCGTGAATCGCAGCATATTTCTTGAGGGGCCGCTCCTGTACGTCCAGAGCAATACTGCGGCTGGATTGGTCGATGATGAGTACGGTGTTGCCGTCATCGTAGCCAAACAAACCGCCGAAGAATGAAACCTTGCTCTTGATTGAACCGGCCTCAAGCACGTC